>CALXGU010000199.1 GCA_944387905.1 uncultured Clostridia bacterium | reverse complement strand
ATTTATTTTATACCACATCATAATTAGTGCGCCTTTGACAAACGTAATACTGTGAGCTTTCGGGAAAAGATATTGTATTTTATCGATATTGTTAATAACGTACTCATCTATTCCGAGCGATTTAAACTGTTGCTGTGTTTCTTCTGAAATTCCGTCTTTCCCATAAACACCTCGGTAAGCTTTATTCATTACTTCGTATGCATAACCCGTATTTGACAAGCTATTTTCAATTATTTTGTTTTGAATGTAATTAAATACGTCATCACGATAGGCGAATATCTCATTTACAGACTTTCCGTTTTTAATGGCTGTTTTTGCATGATCCAACCACAAATCATTGCAATGCGACAACCCTGCAATTTGGATACGTTCGTTAAATGTTTCGTATGGAAATTCCCCAAATCTTTCTTTGCAATAATCTGACCTTTTATCCGAAAAACCGTTTTTGAATTGTTCTAATACCTCTTTGCAGGTAAAATCTAAATCTTTAATACTCGTATTAGTTTCCTGTGCCATCAGGCGAAGAGAATCGAACTCCTCGGTTATTATCAGAGTAAATGAGGGGAAACTCCTTAACCTTTCATAATAATCGTTAAAGGAAAGCTCTTGACCATTAGTGATGTCGGATATGTTATCGGTTACGATTACAATGGTTTTAAGGTTTTGACGTTCGTTTCTTACCAAAGTCACAACTGTATTTTCCTTAAAATAATTACTTATCGTCTCCTTGACCTCGGGGTAAAATTTCTTTGAAACAGAAATGGTTATATGCATATTTTTATGAAGAATCGGGCGTACTGTTTCAAATGGTAGATTGTGACCGTCTCTCAAGAGTTCACATCCGCAAGAACAACTCTTTTTCGGAAGATCCCAGCCGCAATGAGCGGTTTTGTCAAACTCGATTTTACGGCAATTCGGACAGAAATAATGAGGTTTTAGCGGATTGATCTCAGTTGCACCCAAAACAAAAGCAATAAACGATGCACCAAGCCCACCCTCAATGCGTATGATTTCGTTGCAATTATCAGCGACTGTGCGAATTTTACTGAGTAAATCAAAATAAATAATAATATCAGTTTGTTGAAACTCTGTAGCTTCACTTAAATAACGGTTTGAAATTTCTATTGGTAAGTTATTACCGTAACGTTTGTACAATTTTTGATAAGCATTATCCCATAATTTATTTTTCATCGCAAATACTCCTTTTTCATTTTCGGCTTTTGCCGAACGGTATTTGCAAGCCAAAAGCTCGTCAACGGTCACTCCGAGAACGTCAGCTAATTTAAAAAGGGTATGACTTTGAGGTTTCGCAGAACCGTTTTCCCATTTGGATACCGCCTTGTCAGAAACGCCGACGAGCGTACCGAGTTGAAATTGCGACAGGCCACGCCGCTTTCTTAACTCGTGCAGAAAATTACCAAAACTATAGTCTCTCATAACATCCTCCTTGCTTGCTGATTTAATTATACCTGCATCGGTTTTGTGATACAAGGGGACAAATATCCACCTACGGTAGAATATAGACAGCCTTGCATCATTGTATTTTATATATTATAATTTTTTATGAAATGTAGCAGTGTCACTCTCTGCAATTTGACACTTGACATTGACGCTGCGTCAAGTGTTAAAATAAATGTGGAGGTTGAACATGAATAACGAATACATTTATGATATAGCTGACGTCTGTCAAAAGCTTAATATAACATCAAGAACACTCCGGTTTTATGAAGAAAAAGGAATAATCGACAGTACAAAAGACGGCTTTTCTAACAGACGCAAATATACAAAGCAACAAATTGATAATATTTCTAAAGTTGTTACACTGAGAGCTTTAGGTCTTTCTATAAAAGCAATTCAAGAATTGAAGAATAACGGTGTTAACTTAAAAGACGAAATAATATCACGGCGCGCCGAGGTTTATGCACGCATTGACAAGCATATCAGAGAAATCGATAGGCTGAATGAAGCACTTGCGCTTATTGACTCGGGAAATAATTTGTTTGAAGCAAAGTCTGAAGAAATCTTATCTGTTTCCGATGTAGAACTGAATACTGTGAATGTTTGTTCTGATGCTATTGCTCGAGGAGACACCGATACTTTATATGAGTATTTAAGCGATAAATTAAAAGAGTATATGCCAAAAGACGTGTTTTGCACCATAAGAAACGATACTCTGAAGCCGCTTGGAGATTTTGTTTGTTTTGGGGAGACTGAGCCTGATCCGATACACACTAATAAAGTTTATAAGCACGTTAAATACTCAAAACTCGGGCTAAAGATAACGTTTATATTTTACGGTAAAAAGATAGACGGAATGTGGCTTAGTTATTATGAATTATAGGAGAAAACCATGAGGAAATTATATTTACTTTTATCTGTATCAGCACTTATGTTCGGGCTTTCTTCGTGTACGGTGAATTGGTTTGACGAAAAAATCGAGGTGCCGTGGTGGATGATTGCGATACCGATAACAGTTTTTGTTATTTTGGTGTGGGCTATTGCAGGAAAATATTTTTCAAAGCAGATATACGTCTGCCCGAAATGTAATAAAGAATTTCATCCCGATTGGAAAAAGGCGGCGTTATCATTACACGTAAACAGCGACAGGATGTTTAAATGCCCGCATTGCGGCAAGACAAGCATGTGTTATTTGTCGTATAAGAATAAATAATACTTGCAATTTATTTGATTCTGTGATATTATTTGTTTACTAACGAAAGGCGGTGAATGATATGGAAATAATATTCGGCTCTTACGGGAATTTCTATCATTCACATTTGCTCGCTTAACGCAACAAAGTGACAATGTTATAGATAAATAAAAAGTGTTCTCGTTTGAGAACACTTTTTTGTTGCGTTAAGGAGTATTCTAATGAATAAATGTGTAAAAATATCTATTGAGAAATTCGATGAGTTTGACATGCAGATGGCAGAAAAAATTGCTTGTTTTGTATGGAACAGACCCGACTGGGACGAGCATCTTATTAAATGCTTTGAAATGTTCAAAGAAGATAGCGAGTGTTTTAATCTTATTGCTTTTGCAAATAAAACCGATGTTATCGGTAGAGTTCAATGTATGAAAAACATTGATGATGAAACATTGTGGTGTATGGGTGATCTACTTGTTTCACCGGAGTACCGCTGCCTACATATTGCAGAAGCACTGCTTATGGAAGTAATAAAGCTATTGAAAGAAAAGGGCTGTCAGACTTTACGTTCATACGTTGAACCGAACGATTATGTTTCGATAGAATTTCATAATAAACTCGGTTTTTCTAAAAAAGAATTTCAACCTTTCAATCATTTAATTCTCAAAGATCGAATAATGTTTGAAAAATTGATTTTATAATGATTCAAAATAATTTCGAAATAAACTGACTTATTGGAGTATCGCGATTGATTTTATGACAACATAAAACCATTGTGTATACGACAATTTTATTTCAAAAGCCCTTTTAAAACAAGGCAAGTGATTGCTCAAACGAGTAATCACTTGCCTTAATTGTTTTATTTGAGATAATTCCCATCAAATGGTTTGTCCATCATAACGGAAAGCATTTCGAGAATTTTCTCTTTATCAAGATCAATAGGAATTTTTTCAAGATAATAATCGATGTTATCTTCATCGATGAGAGTTGCTCGGTGACTTAAACCCATACAAGCAATAAATATACCTTCATTTGAGCAATCGTGTAT
>CALXGU010000198.1 GCA_944387905.1 uncultured Clostridia bacterium | reverse complement strand
TTTTTTATTCCTAAATCAAATTTTTTTACAGCCAAAAGTTATTATACTTAAATTTTTTTATATTCTATTCTGCTTATTTTTTATTACACATAAAAATGCGCGGCAAGCTGTAAAATCCCCGCCGCTTGATTTTATCTTTCCTTTCAGAATTAGTGGTTCAACTTCTTTTGCCGGATTGTAAATGGTATCCATAAATTCATTCTGTGTCATCCGCTTTGACACAAGATAAGACCCTACATAATTAATATATATGCTGATCATCAAATCTACTTTGATATATAAATATTAGCTGTTTTTATATCTTTATACAAAAGCATTCAGGATACACATTTTATGCACACACCAGATTTTTTATAAATTAAAACAAGGGAGAAACTGTTTGTAAACAGTTTCTCCCTTTGAAATTGAATTTTAATTTACAGACCGAGATATCTTGTGCAGACAGCAGCTATTTCAGAACGTTTGATGTTATCCTTACCGCTGATATAGTTTCTGCCGTCAATTTCAGAGCCATTGAAGTACTCTGCGTAAACCGCAAGCTTAACATATGTTTTAGCCCAATCCTGTACTGATGCCTCATCGGCAAAGTCAAATGAATTGTAACGGCTGTCAACTGCCTGCTGATTTGCGATATAATACTGATCTACGGTTTGTGTCATCTCATTGTCAAGGAAAGACAGCTCAACAACTATCTTTGCAAGTTGTGATCTTGTAGTATTTCCTTTACCGTCAAAGATAAGATTTCCGTTCAGATCGTTGCTTCCGCCCATAATTCCAAGCGCTGTAACAGCCTTGACATAGTTCTCTGCCCAGCTTGCGATCTGGTCTGTATACGCAAGCGTTACACCTGAATACTGTGTGGCATCTATTCCAAGAAGTCTAACTGCGATTGCTGCGATCTCATATCTTGTCATACTGTTGGATGCATTGAAATTACCAAGATCATCACCCTGGATAATTCCTGTTCCGCTGGCATTCAGTTTATCTATGTATGTTTTTGCCCAACCGGGTATGCTTGATGCGTCGTTATAAGATACGGAAGATCTGTTTGAAACAACTTTTATTGTTACCGTTTCACTTTCCCCGTCAGTATATGTAACAACCGCATATATATAGGTTGTACCCTGATCAAGAGCAAGCACATTTGATGCTGCAGTTGTCAATTTCTTATCTGCATAAAGCTTATATGTTGCATTCTTTACTGTTATATCAAGTGTTGCCGTCTTAAGATTATCAGCAAGTTTTACAGTATAAAGCGACGGATCGTTTTGATCTATTGTCGCACCCGCTACACTGATGCCGTCATCGGATCTCTTTATGTTGAGCGCGATAGGAGCTGATACATTTGTTCCGCTTTCAGATGTCACGATGATATATACTGTTGTATCTCCCGCTAAGACTACAGTATTATTTTCAATCAGCTGTGAGCAAGAACTGTCTGCAAATACTTTAAATGTAGCTCCGATAGACACTGTCGGATTGACTACAAACTGTTTTCTGGCAGTGGCGGTATAACCGTCACCGTCCTGTACAGCACCTTCGATTGAATAAAGAACAGCTTCTGTATTCTGCTCTTTTTCAAGATTAAGTTTATAAAGCTTGTAGTTGATTTTATTCTCCGCGGTCACTCCGAGAGTAAACTCGTTATTACCCGAAGAAAGATCGCCGATAGTAAACTCTCCTTTTTCGTTAATGCAGTAAACTTTAGTTCCCTTCCAAACTGATGCAGTAGCGCCTTCGGGGATTTCCACACTGAATACGTATTCTCCTACATTTCCGGGTACAGTTGCAGAAAGAATATCTCCGTCAAGAGTCACTCCGTCTACGCTTATTATTTCACATTCTTTGCTCAGTCCACGGTTTATAACAACATAGAAATATTCCTGCTCACCGTTTGCTGAAAGGAGAAATCTTAAAGTAATAGTTTCATTAGGCTGGAGACCTTCTACTGTCCAAAGACCGTTATCATCTTTGTCCATCGAAATGGAATCTGTTACATTTACAGCCTCTTCAACCGTAACAGCGGCATCGTCAAATTTAAATGAAAAGCCACTCATCTCTCTTTCGAGCGAGACATTATATATCAAGCCATTTCTCTCAACTTCAGACATTGCGGTGGTTTCCAAAAGATCACCGGGATCAACTGAGTTTTCCGCCTTGTTTATTGTAAGTTTATATGGCACTGTCGTGACCTGATCATAAGAATAGGCTATTAAAAGGAAGTAGTTTTTCAGATTTTTAAGAGTACACTCTTGAACTGCATTAGATTCGGAATAATCAGCTATATTTGTAAAATCAGCATTTGATTCATAGATTTCGTATTTACCAAGACCTGTCACATTAGGTATCACTGACAATAATCCGGCGGCTTTTGATTCAAGCTCTATTGACATAGAATCCGTGTCAGGAGCTACTCCGTCCACAGTAAACGCAGGAATATCACTGCTCTTTTTAGTTCTTGCTGCGTCAAGATAGCAATAATCAAATCTTACATTTCCACCCGGAAGAGCATCGCTTGTACCACTGAGCCAAGATTCTGTATATGTTGGGCAAACATAACTTCCTGTTGCATCAACTCTTGTGGAAGAATTTCCAACATTAAACGAATAATTAGCATAGCCTACGACTGTATTATTTCTCAAGTCTACACTATCGCTATAATCTTTTGATGCATCTGTAAAGTCGAGAGCAATAAAGAACTCAGCACTTGCATTTCCCGTGCATATTACTGTATTATTGCTGATATCAAGCGTTGAATAGCTGTGAGTATTTATTTTGAAAATATTATTGCTGCTTTCGCTTACGTTATATAAAAGGTTCCCATTCATAATAAATTCTGAATACTGA
>CALXGU010000197.1 GCA_944387905.1 uncultured Clostridia bacterium | reverse complement strand
ATAATGATCATATATTTCTTTTCGCTTTTCCAGCTTGCAAACGCGGACGGTATAATAATCAGAGTTTTGTCTTATATCCCGTTCAGTTCCTATTCCACAATGTTTATCCGTATCGCAATGGGAAGCGTGGCGGCATGGGAGATCATTCTGTCATTTATCATTCTTGCAGTATCCGTTATCGGCGCGGGTATGCTGGGAGCGGCGATCTACAGAATGGGCACACTACGTTACGGTAATCCTATAAAGCTGACATCCGCTGTTAAAAGTCTTTACAGACATTAAATAAATGTACCGCTTAGGCGGTACATTTTTGTTTTCTCAATAGGATCTTATTTCAAAAACTGTTACTGTCCTGCTGCCGTTTGTGGAAATTATACTGATTTTAAAGCCATCGCACAGTACAGAGTCAAAATCGCACACGCAAAGACGCTGGTGATTATTTCTGATCTTAACGGTTTTTACAGTTTTTTCGTCCTTTATTAATTCAATATCAAAATCTTTTACAAGCTCCTCTGGCACACCGCGGCGCTGCTGATGCTGACGCGCAGGCGCCATCGTTATGCGTATCGGATAATTGAAATTTGAATCAAATGTGATTCTGATCTGAGACAGACTGCACGGCTTTTTAAAGTGTGCCTGTATCCATGTATCCGATTTCAGATCACATTTCCAGGAATTTATTTTCTCTCCGTAATCGCGCGACACACCGCTTATAACACGATCCGCTGTATGCCCGTCCTGAAAATCAGAGGCGGAAAATTCAGCAGTGCGCGCTTTATCCGCCCGGTCTTCATTCACAGCGCCGGGGATAAAACCGTCCTCCTTGAGTATTTCCTGTCTCAGCTCATCTATATGATTATTCAGCATACGCGGCAGTATCTTTTTTTTCGCACACATTGCCGCAGCTATACCCACAGCTTGCCCTCCCACAGCACATGTACCTATGACACGCGCGCTTGCAAGCCCAAGCTTTGAAGCAGATATATTTCTTCCTGCCATAAACATATTGTCTATATTTTTGGAATAATAACATCTGTACGGAATGGTATATGCTCCGTCAAAAGTCCACACCTGACTCGGAAGAAGATGCGTATCCTTTACACCGTTGGGTGCATGAAGATCCACTCCCCAGCCTCCGTATGCAACACCATCGTCAAACTGTTGGTTGTCTAAAATATCGCATTCATTGAGTACATAATCGCCAAGAAGTCTACGGCTCTCTCTCATTCCCGGAAGTGCACCGACCCACACAAGATCATAATTTTCGGCACCGTGATCGCCGCCGTTTTTTATATGATCCCATACACCGTAAAAGTATGAGTACAGTTCATCGCGTATATTTTCGTAATCGTCTATGATATCGACGCTGTCCCCGCACAGCTCTACCCACCAGTATCCGTACTCGGTTGAAGCGCTGCTGACAGATGATACCCGACGGTATTCCTCAGGATCCTCAGCTTGCGAATAATCGGGTATTACAGACGAGTGTACGCGAAAGGCAAGATCAGTCTCGCTCAGTTTTTTAGCAAACGGCGGAGGCGTGAACTTTACCGGCTCGCCCCTGTCAACAGCCCTGAACAGTATACTGTTCCCCATACGGTTATTGTTTTCGATGTCCGGCGCATGCTTTTCACCGTATTTACTCTTGCTCTCGCTTCCCGTCATGTACTCCGCTCCGGCAAAGTATCCCAGACTTCCGTTTCCAGTGCAATCCGCAAAAAGGTTTGCGGTAAATTCTATATGCTTTTCTGTTGTTTCCTGGTAGCAGCAAATCTTTGTTATTTTGTTGCCACTGCAAAACGCGTCATACATAACTGTATTCAGATACAGATCAAGCCCCGTCTGAGTTTTGACTTTTGTAAAAAGAGTCAAATCCCAAAGAGGATAAGAAAACCAGTCATTATGCGCTTTATTGTCAAGCATTATCTCATGCAGGATACCACCCTCCTCCAGCTGCGGCTTTTTCTGGGAATCACTGGCGCCTGAAATATGTATACGTATTTCGCTTGAAGCATTGCCGCCAAGTACACTGCGGTTATGAATAAGCGCTGTATGAACGCCGTTTCGTGCAGCAGCAATCGCTGCGCATATTCCGCTCATACCCCCTCCTACAACTACAAACTCATAGTTTTTGCTTTCTATTTTACGTCTCATAGCCATTTCCTCCGTTTTACAGCATTATATTATATCCGTTATGATTTTTCACCCACTTTGAATTGCTTTTTATCCACTTTTATGATATGATTTGTATATAAGGAGAAAACAGCATGATTCTTTATACCACAAAAAATCATATGGGAATAACGCTTTTGACATATAAAGAGAAAATGATAAGCACGGATTTTTCCGAGTGTTTGAGCTATTATGACGAATGCAAAATCGTCAGGATCATGCGCGGTGACGGTATATGGAACATTAACGGAGAACGATACTCTTTTAAGAAAAACGATATTTTTATTTTTTCAAGATGCGACATACGCAGACTGGAACAAATAAACAGCCCACTTAAAATC
>CALXGU010000196.1 GCA_944387905.1 uncultured Clostridia bacterium | reverse complement strand
ATACAGGCAGGCGCTCCTATCGACAGCTTCGCTCTGCCGGTGCCCGCAGATATGGCAGGATATGCAGACAAGGTGATAATGGCTGCCGGCACTTTCGTGCAGGGAGCGTCTATCGAACTGTCCGCAGACGGACCGCTCAGAGCGCCCTTTACAGTATTTATGCAGGGCGCGCTCACTTTTGAAAGCGGAAGGCTGGGAATATTGAAAGCTTTGGAAAACATTCTTAATATTAACGGTAACCTATCATGAAAAAAAGTTTAATATTTATAACAATTATATCGATTTTCACAATCATGCTGAGCTCTTGTAAATTTTCAGGTCTGGACAGTGACACTCTTCTGACCCCGCCACAGATGAACGCTGCTGACAGAGAAATACTCAGCGTTATTGAAAGCGTCACAAGTTCCTATAAGCTCATTTATCCTAAAACAGGCGGATACCAAACGGCAATTACTTCTGCAAATATCATGGGCGATGATAAAAGCGAAGCTGTATGCTTTTATCTGGACGGCAACAACAATACCGTAAGTCTTATAATTTTGGAGTCGATAAATGACGTATGGACTATTCGCGGCAAATACGACAGCCGAGCTTCGGGGGTGGAACGTGTTAATTTCTGTGACCTGAACGACGACGGCGTTAAGGAAATAGTAATAGGCTGGCAGTTTTTGTCCGGAGAGGAAAAAGCTATAGAAATTTTGGGCTTTGGCAGCGATACCTCTATGCAAAGCTTATATACAGGAATGTATAATAATTTCATTGCCTTTGACGACTGTATAGTCGTCATTTCGAGAAACACTTCAGGAAAAACGGCCAGTGCATCGCTTATAGGTCACTCCAAAAACAGCGTTTCCATATTAAATACAGTTTCTCTCAACAACTCCATAACAGGATTCATAAGCGTTCAGAGCGGTCAGCTGCCCGATTCAAGACGTGCTATTTATATTGATGAACAGCTCGAAAGTCTAATGTATACCACAGAAGTGCTTATAATAGAACCCAACATCGAGCTGTCCAGATCACTTCAGTCGATCAACACCAAGACAATACGCACACGCGCATACATGTGTATGGATATCAATGGTGATAAACGCCTTGATATACCGGTCGAAAAAACTTTTCCGGAGTATATCCGCAACAATGTGTCGGAATATATCGCCTATGTGGAATGGTACGACTATGACGGAAGCTCGACAAATTTGATCACGACTGCTTACACGAGCATAAACGAGCAGTTTATGATAGAACTGCCCGAAGAATGGATCGGCAATATCACGATCCAGCGCACATCTGACACCGAACGCTCAGTGCAGTTCTTATACATTTCGCCGGACAATCAGCTTATACCTATGTTTTCAATCAGAGTGTTTTCTCAGCAGGAGTACTCCGATTCTATTCGTAATATGGGCTGGGCTGTTATAGCAACTTCTAATGAAAATGTTTATACTTTTTATTCCGATCAAAGTGAGCTCCCCGAGCAATTTAAAATCGACATTACAAAAATCACAGATTTATTCAATCTGTTGTCTTAATAAATTTTACGGAGTTTTATATGAAAAAAGTTTTAGTTTTGGAAGATGAAAAATCAATTCGTGATTTTGTGGTTCTCAATCTCAGCAGAGCCGGCTATGAGATAATCGAAGCAGATACAGGTGAGCGCGCACTTGAGCTTTTTGACGCTTCTCCCGATATCGATATTGCGGTCCTTGATGTCATGCTTCCGGGTATCGACGGCTTTGAAGTCTGCAAAAGCATACGCGCCTCCAATCAAAAGGTAGGAATAATCATGCTCACTGCAAAGTCGCAGGAGACTGACAAGGTCACAGGTCTTATGAACGGTGCGGATGATTATGTCGCCAAGCCGTTTTCTCCGCTCGAATTAATAGTGCGTGTAGACAGCCTCTACAGACGCGTCATGATGATGAAGGGCGTTTCAGAAACTCCCGCGTCAAAAGACGAACTTAATTATCCACCGTTCCAGTTAAATATAAAAAGCCGTATTCTTACCAAAAACGGTAAAAAAATAGAGCTTACGCAGGTGGAATATCAACTTATTAAGCTGTTCATGGAACACGAAGGTCTTGCTTTTTCACGCGAGGAGATCTTTAAAAACGTATGGGGCGAAAGCTTCAGCGGTGACAAGCACAAAATCGTAGATGTTAACATACGCAGGCTCAGACTAAAAATAGAGGACGACGCTTCTTCCCCGTCTTTTATCCAGACTGTTTGGGGTTTCGGATATCGCTGGGGAAACGAATAACGAGGTAAAAGTGAAAGTCAAAAATTTTTTTATTAATCTCAAGTCAAATCTGACATCAGGTATTGCGACACGCTGGCTGATAAGCGTTTTTGCGCCTGTACTGGCAGTGGTGCTTTTGTCATGCATGATCCTTTGTGTTTTTGTGTCGAATTTTTATACTACGACAGTACGCAATAAGCTGAGATTTGAGGCGGAAAATACAGCCAAATATTTTGAAAGCTATGTTTATCCCGAATACCGTGATTTTACTACCTGCGCGCAGCTCCTTGTAAGTGATTTTGATAAA
>CALXGU010000195.1 GCA_944387905.1 uncultured Clostridia bacterium | reverse complement strand
TTTTTCCGTCATTGCATACCAACCCCCTTTTGGAATAATTATGTGTTTTGGGTTTACTATAACATACAATAATGCTGATTTCTTTAGTTTTCTGAAATTTGCTGTTTTATCCATGTAGAAAAAGCTGCTGAAAATACACTAATTGTTGTGTATAGTGACCAAAAACACAACTATATATAGTTTGAGGCGGTCAAATATTATATATAGTCAGCGATGATGACATCCAAGAATTGTTTCGGACATAAAAAAGTCAGCATATATAATATGCTGACTTTTTTATATGTATATCAGAAATTTATTAATCCCAAATGTTCAAGTAAAATTTTGAGACCGATAAGAATAAGTACGACACCGCCTGCGATTTCCGCTTTTCTTTTATAAATGCTTCCGAATTTATTGCCTGCCATCACTCCTGCGAATGAAAGGATAAATGTAGTTACGCCTATTATCAAAATTGCTGTCCAGATATTGACTTTAAGAAAAGCAAATGTTATGCCGACGGCGAGAGCGTCTATGCTGGTGGCGACAGCAAGCGTAAAAAGCTCTTTATAATTAAGTTTATCAGCTTTTGATGAAGTATCTTTTTGTTCATCTTTTTCAAAAATAGCTTCATAAGCCATTTTGCCGCCGATAATCAAAAGCAGAGCAAAAGCTATCCAGTGATCGAAATTAGTTATATATTTTTGAAACTGTTTGCCAACCGCCCAGCCGATAAGCGGCATGATCGCCTGAAAGCCGCCGAAGAATAAAGCTATCACAGCCGAATGGGCGTAATTGATCTTTCTCATACTCAATCCTTTGCAGATAGAGACTGCAAAGGCGTCCATTGAAAGACCGATGCCTATAAAAAACAATTCAAAAAAACCCATGTTTTCCCCTTTAAATATAGATCAGTAAATAATATTCATATGTCTTTCACATATGTTAAAAACAGATTTCAAGCTAAAAAATGTTTTTTATTTACCTTTGCTGTCGCGCAGTTCAACAATCGAGTTAAAAACAAGTTGGTCGATGTTTTTACTGTCGCGGCAGAAATAACCGTTTCTTACGAACTGAAATTTCTGATCGGGAGTAGCGTTTTCAAGAGCTTTTTCGGCTTTCGCATTATTAAACCAAATAACAGAATCCGGATTAAGAAAATCGCCGTAAGATTTACCGTCCGGCAGTGCTGTCATATTTTCTTCGGTAAACAGTCTGTCGTATTTGACAATTTTAGCATCTGAACAGTTATCTGCGGACAGCCAGTGTATAGTACCTTTTATTTTGCGGCCGTCAGCAGGCATTTTGCAGCCTGTTTCAAGATCAGCTGTAGCGTGTATCAGCGTTACGTTGCCGTCTTTGTCTGTATCAAATCCGGTGCACTTAATAATGTAGCAATTCATGAGGCGAACTTCGTTTTCAGGATACAATCTGAAAAATTTAGGAGTCTTTTCAGTTTTAAAGTCAGCGCGTTCGATATAAATATATTTAGAAAACGGCAGTTGTCTTGTACCTGAACTATCGTCGTTTGGATTATTGACAAAATCAAAAAATTCCGTTTTGTCCTCCGGGTAGTTATCTATTACAACTTTAACCGGATCGATTACAGCCACTCGTCTCTGCGCGTTAAAATTGAGCTCGTCGCGCACGCAGTGCTCAAGCAGACCAATATCAACTATGGAAAAAGCTTTTGATATACCCGCTTTTTTAACAAATTCAATAATTGAAGACGGAGTGTATCCGCGTCTGCGCAAACCGCACAGAGTAGGCATTCTCGGATCGTCCCAGCCATCTACAACACCTGTTTCCACAAGCTCTCTGAGATAGCGTTTGCTCATGACCGTATGTGTTACATTAAGACGTGCAAACTCATACTGATGCGGCTTATGCTCAAAACCGATTTTATTTATGACCCAGTCGTAAAGCGGACGGTGGTTTTCAAATTCAAGAGAACAGAGAGAATGAGTTATACCCTCCAAAGCGTCCTGAATTGGATGTGCAAAATCGTAAAGAGGGTAAATACACCATTTATTTCCCTGGCGATGATGACTTGTATGGCTGATACGGTAGATTGCCGGATCCCGCATGTTTATATTAGGGCTTGACATATCTATTTTTGCTCTGAGAGTGCATGCACCGTCTTGGAATTCTCCGTTTTTCATTCTTTCAAACAACCGCAAGTTTTCTTCCACGGATCTGTTTCTGTACGGACTTTCTTTTCCCGGCTCGGTAAGAGTGCCTCTGTAATTTTTCATTTCCTCAGCGGAAAGATCACAGACATAGGCATCACCCTGTTTTATAAGCTGTACTGCGAACTGATAGCATTTGTCAAAGTAATCGGAGCCGTAAAACACTCCGCCGTTTGGCTCACAGCCCAGCCATTTTAGATCCTCATAAATGCTTTTCACATATTCATCGTCTTCTTTGACAGGATTCGTGTCATCATAGCGCAGGTTGAAAAGTCCGTTGTATTTTTGCGCAGTAAAGTGATTAATAAATATAGCTTTGGCGCTGCCGATGTGCAGATATCCGTTAGGTTCGGGAGGAAATCTTGTGTGAATTCTATCGGAAAATCCGTTGGCTATATCCCTGTCGATAATGTCGTGTATAAAAAAT
>CALXGU010000194.1 GCA_944387905.1 uncultured Clostridia bacterium | reverse complement strand
GCTCTGACAGACTTATTTCAAGAGCGTCATTTTCTACTTTTTCAACTATTGTTTTTATCTGATACAGCTTTATATCCTTTTTTTCTTTATTTATTACAACAACCGCGTTGTCAGCAGTACCGAATGCCTTCTTAGCCGCGCTCATAAGTGCCGCTTTGACCTTTTCCAGCATATAATCAGCAGGAATGCCCTTTTCCGCTTCTATCAGGTCAATAGCTTTGAAAAATTCCGAATTCATTTTTAATTTTTCTCCTTTTATCTGCAGTTATTATGAAAATTCATTAAAATCTATATACGGACGAATATAACTTGCGTCCTTTACATTAACTATTCTCCTGCTTCCGTCATCACACTGAACAGTAAACATACCGTCACTGTACGCGCACAGAAGACCTGAAAACTCCTTCGGTCCGTCCTGAGATTTATACAGGCGGACTTCTATTTTTTTATTCATAAAACGCAAAAAATCTTTTTCGGTTTTCAGAGGCCGGTCCAGTCCGACCGATGATACTTCCAGGTAATAGCTGTCCTGTATAGGATCCGTCTCATCCAGCACAGGATCTATCGCTCGTGACAGACGCTCACAGTCATCCGAACTGATGACGCCGCCCGGTTTATCGATATAAATACGCAAAAAATAGTCCGTGCCTTCCTTTACGTATTCAACATCATACAATTCATATCCCAGCTCTTTCACATATGGCAAAACAAGCTCTGTCACAATTTCAGCCGTATTCTTTTTCACACAAACCCTCCATTGCAATATTTAAGAGGACTGCGTCAACAGTCCTCTTATCATTCAATTATATGCATTATAACATACTAACTTCAAAAAATCAAGCTATTTTTAAAACTTATATTTAAAAAACCAGTCCCCTTAAATTTAAGGGGACTGTATATCTCTTTACAGAGTACCGAAACGGTTCCTCTTGACATAAGTTGTATGGAATGCCTTATGCGCCTTATGACTGCCGGGCTTTTCAAAATACTCGGCATATACTTCTTTAAGGACTGGATTGTCGTGAGACTTTCTGAGAGGCATATTTTTGTCTATGTTGTAAAGAACCGCAGCGCGCTTGCCGCGCACATCTTCAAAGTTACGTACAGAACCAGGAACAACAGGCTGACCGCCGCCGTTTACACAGCCACCGGGACACGCCATTATCTCGATAAACTGATAATCAGCTTCTCCGCTGCGCACTTTTTTCATAAGCTCTTTTGCATTGGCAAGACCTGAGGCAACAGCCACTTTGACTGTAAGGCCTCCCACTTCATATGATGCCTCTTTTATGCCGGCAGTACCGCGAACCTCTGAGAATTCTAAGCTGCCGAGCTGTTCTCCGGTTATTGTCTCGACCGCCGTTCTGAGTGCTGCCTCCATTACGCCGCCCGTCGCTCCGAATATAACACCGGCTCCTGTAGATGATCCGAGAGGCAGATCAAATTTTTCTTCTTCTAGTCCGTTAAAGTTGATTCCCGCACGCCTTATCATTCTTGCAAGTTCACGGGTTGTAATAACTGCGTCTACATCCGGAACGCCGGCTGCGTCCTCATCTTCTCTGCCGATTTCAAACTTTTTGGCAGTACAGGGCATTACTGATACCACATATATATCCTTGGGATCTATGCCTTTCTTATCTGCATACCAAGTCTTTGCAAGAGCTCCGAACATTTGCTGAGGAGACTTACAGGTAGACAGATTGTCAAGAAGGTCCGGAAAATTATATTCGCAGAATTTTATCCAGCCAGGTGAGCAAGAGGTTATCATCGGAAGCTTTCCGCCGTTTTGTATTCTCTCTACAAGTTCGTTCGCCTCTTCTATTATAGTAAGATCGGCAGCTATATCCGTATCATATACTCCGTCAAAGCCCAGTCTGCGCAATGCCGCGACCATTTTACCCTCGCCGTCTGTACCTATCGGGTTGCCGAATTCTTCTGCTATTGCCGCGCGTACGGCAGGCGCAGTCTGAACTATTACATGCTTACTGTCGTCTGCCAGAGCCTCCCACACCTTGTCTGTACTGTCTTTTTCGGAAAGCGCTCCCGTCGGACAGTTTACTACGCATTGACCGCAGGATACGCATGACGTCTCATCAAGCAATGCTTCAAACGGAGAACCGATATGAGTTGCAAAGCCGCGCTCATTTGATCCGATTACCGACACTGCCTGGTTTTTATCACAAACCGCTACACAGCGGCGGCATAGAATACACTTTGAATTATCACGATACATGTGCGCTGCAGAATCGTCTATTTCAGACGGAGTCTTTGCTCCGTCATACTTTCCTGCGTTGTCTACACCGTACTCATTACAAAGAGACTGCAATTCACAGCTTCCGCTTCTTATACACTGCAAACAGCTGCGGTTATGATTTGAAAGAAGCAGTTCAAGGGTCATGCGCCTTGCATTCAGTACTCTGGGTGTTGATGTAAACACTTCCATGCCTTCACTTACAGGATAAACGCAAGAAGCTACCAGTGTACGCGCGCCTTTCACTTCAACTACGCATATACGGCAGGCTCCGATCTCGTTGATTTCTCTCATATAGCAAAGAGTAGGGATGTCAATATTGACCGACTTTGCAGCCTGAAGTATAGTGGTGCCCGCAGGAACGGT
>CALXGU010000193.1 GCA_944387905.1 uncultured Clostridia bacterium | reverse complement strand
CCTGATAGTCTGTGTATTTCGTCAATAAACAAAACGTCGCCCTGCTGAAGGTTTGTTATGATCGCAGCAAGATCGCCCGGTTTTTCGATAGCAGGTCCTGACGTTATACGTATATTCACACCCATTTCGGAAGCAATGATACCTGCCAAAGTTGTTTTTCCCAAGCCCGGAGGGCCGTACAAAAGACAGTGATCAAGGCTTTCCCCGCGTGTTTTTGCAGCTTCGATATATATACTTAAATTCTCCTTGGCTTTTGTTTGTCCGACATAGTCTTCAATACGTCGCGGACGAAGCGACTCTTCTATATCATTGTCCGGACCTGTAAAGGTCGATGTGACAATTCTCTCTTCAAATTCAGATTCTATCATTTATACCTCACATCATTTCCTTGAGTGCTTTTTTTATTATCTCCTCTACGCTTACATCAGAAACATTCATTGATGATACAGCGCGTTTTGCCTCATACTGAGTATATCCCAGAGCCATCAAAGCATCGATAGCCTCGATAGTTTTCGCAGCATTGCCGGGCTGCTGTACAGATTGCTTTATATTTACAGCCGAGATATTTTTAATTTTATCTTTAAGCTCAAGAACAATTCTCTGCGCGGCTTTAGGCCCGATTCCCTGAGCTCTTGTTATCATTGCCGTGTCACCGGTGGCGACAGCAGATATAAGTTCCTGAGGAGTAAATTCGGACAACACAGCAGCCGCAGCTTTAGGCCCTATGCCGGATATGCCCAGCAGTGTCTTAAAGCTATCCTTTTCATCGCTTTGACAAAACCCGAAAAGTTCGACACTGTCCTCTCGCACAATCATATGTATATATACCAACGCATTATCTCCCACAGCCGGAAGCTGAGAAAGTCCGTTGCGGGTCATCTGGACTTCAAATCCCACGCCTGCACATTCTATCACAGCTCTGTCAGATAGCTTCTCCGTTATTCTGCCGTTCAGTGAATATATCATCGTACCCTCCTACATAAGACCCAAAAGCTTTGATTTTGCAGAGTGAGCATGACACACTGCAAGTGCAAGAGCATCCGCGGCGTCAT
This sequence comes from uncultured Clostridia bacterium, assembly GCA_944387905.1. Taxonomy (GTDB): domain Bacteria; phylum Bacillota; class Clostridia; order Oscillospirales; family QAKW01; genus RGIG9041. The sequence goes on along the minus strand of CALXGU010000193.1, from coordinate 1,589 downwards.
CCGGACGCGGCAGTTTACTTAAACCCAGTATTGTTTGAGTCATCAGCATTACCTGTCTTTTTTCCGCCCTGCCGTATCCTACCACGCTTTGCTTCACCTGCAAAGGTGTATATTCATAAAAATCTATACCGCTTTTTTTCAATGCCAGCACTATTACGCCACGGCTGTGTCCAACTGCAATTGCAGTTTTAATATTTGTATTGAAAAACAGTTCTTCTACCGACGCGGCATCAGGCTTGTACTTCTGACAAAGCTCACATATACCGTCGTATATTATTTCCAGTCTGTTTTCAAACGGAATTTCAGGCGGGGTAGTTACAGCTCCGTAGCTTATTGTACGGAAATGTGTCCCGTCTGTATCTATTACTCCGTATCCGATTGTGGCATATCCCGGATCCAATCCTAAAATAATCATATCAAACCGCCTGTACTAATCTGAATAGGTATTATAACATATATAATCTGATAAATAAATAGTTTTATATAATTTTTATTTATTGACACAGTTAAAACATAAGAATATAATTATGGAAGCAATACTTTTATGGAAGGAAAGAAAATTATGATTGACGAAATATCAAAATTGGCACGTGCGGCAGGACAGATGATGATTGACTCTCACTTGAAAAACAACAGCGTTTATACTAAAGAAGGCAAAGGCAATTTCACAACTGATTTTGATATAAAAATCCAAAATTTTATAAAAGAAGAATTAAATAAACTGATACCGGACGCTGCATTTATCGGAGAAGAAAACGGACAGGACCTCAATGCACTAAAAAAACTTACGTTTATTGTAGACCCTATTGACGGCACCACAAACTTTATCAGGAATTATAGACACAGCTGTGTTTCCATATGCCTAATGAAAGATTATATGCCATATATAGGCGTTGTATATAATCCCTATCTTGATGAACTCTTCTGTGCCCAAATAAACAAAGGCGCATATTTAAATAACAAACCGATCCATGTGTCTGAAAACCATTTGTCCGATTCAGTCATATCTTTCGGGGCCTCACCTTATAATACGGAAAAAGCAGACCAAACCTTTGAAACAGCCAAAATTTTATTTAATAAAGCTGTAGATATACGAAGATGCGGCAGTGCTGCGCTTGATATCTGTTATGTAGCAGCGGGGCGCTGCGACTTATATTTCGAGTATATCCTGTCCCCGTGGGATTTTGCCGCCGCCTCACTGATTCTCAGCCAAGCCGGAGGTATAATATGCACAAGTGGATTCAATGAGATCAGATATACAGAAAAATGTGCTGTTATGGCTGCTAATCGGGTTATTTTAGATGAAATAAAGGATCTTATTATTTTTTAAATTAAAAAGCCGGTCTGTGCCGGCTTTAATTATTTGCTGTTTGAGTTTAAAATCATGTTTTCTATAAAGATCGCATATCCCTTTTGCGGTTCCGATACAAGAACATGAGTTACGGCTCCTATGATTTTTCCGTTTTGAATAATTGGACTGCCGCTCATTCCCTGTACGATGCCTCCGGTTTTGTCAAGAAGTTCGGGATCGGTTATTTTTATCACCATATTTTTTGTCTCCTGAAGATTATTGTTTATTTTTACAATTT
>CALXGU010000192.1 GCA_944387905.1 uncultured Clostridia bacterium | reverse complement strand
CAAGAGAGCAAGGGTGTCTTTTTAATGCTCTGGATTTTGAAAATATTATTGAGCGCGTAAAAGACCGCTTGGGCGAATACAGAGCTAAAAATTTTCATGTTCATTTTTCAAAGATAGAGTATTCCGCAGGCGGAGAAAAGCGGCATTTGACATTCGAAGATCATAAATTCGGACCGGAATTTGAACCGTTTGCTCAGGTGATTTGCAAATATGATCTCAATCCGATAATAATATGTGAGAGCGCGGGTACAATGTCAAAAGATGCACTTTATATGAAAAATGCTCTTGAAAATGTCCGAAAAACTGCCGATTGCTAAAAAATGCTTGAAAACGGACAAATTGTAGTGTACAATATCTATTAGATTATTTTGGAGGTTTTATATATGATTACTGCAGGGGATTTCAGAAACGGCGTTACGTTTGATATGGACGGTCAGGTCTATCAGGTGATAGAATTTCAACATGTCAAACCCGGTAAAGGCGCTGCTTTTGTAAGAACTAAATTTAAAAATGTGATTACCGGAGCTGTAGTTGAGAAGTCTTTTAACCCCACAGATAAGTTCGAAAACGCATATGTAGAGAGAAAAGAATATGAGTATTTATACAACGACGGCGAGCTCTATTATTTTATGGATACTGAGACATATGAGCAGCTTCCGTTGAATGCGGACAAACTGGGGGATAATTTTAAGTTCGTAAAGGAAAACGATAAGGTAAAAATAATGTCATATAAAGGCAATGTATTCGGTGTCGAGCCGCCTCTGTTTGTAGAGCTTGAGGTTATAGATACTGAGCCCGGTGTCAGAGGCGATACTGCTACGAATGTCACAAAACCGGCTACATTGGAAACTGGTGCTGTTATTAAGGTTCCGATTTTCATAAATCAGGGCGAAAAAATCAGAATAGATACAAGAACCGGCGAATACATGGAAAGAGCATAAGGAGGTTTGTCATGACACTGCTTGAAAGAGTATCTTATATCAGAGGCTTGATAGAAGGTCTTGCTATTGACGATAAGGATCCTATGGGAAAGGTCGTCTGTGAAATAGTTGACGTGCTGGATGAAATGGCTGCGACTGTAGAGGACATGGACGACTATATGACAGAACTTGAGGAGTATATAGGTGAAGTTGACGAGGATCTTGAGGCCGTAGAGGATTATCTTGATGAGGAATACGACTGTGCAGACGATGATGACTTTTATACCGTTGTATGTCCCAACTGCGGCGAGGAATTCTGCGTTGATGAGCAAACAGCTCAGAAAGGTGAGCTTAATTGTCCCAATTGCGGCGAGGAACTGGAGTTTGATTTGTCAGACTGCGAAAACTGTCCTCATGACTGTAAAGCCGAAGAGGAATAATATTATTGAATAATAAAGACCGGAGCTGTTGTTGATGCTCCGGTCTTATTGTTATAATTTTAGCAGGAACAAAATATATTACTTTGAAACAAATGTAAAACGGAGAGAAGTGTATGCGTACTTTAAAAGCAGCAAAACCGGGAGATGTATTCAGAGTATCAGATGTTTTGGGGAATGCCGAAGTTCACCGCAGATTAACCGATATGGGCATAACTCCGGGTGTAAAAGTAAAAGTATGCCGGCTCGCCCCTTTGGGTGATCCTATACAAATAGAAGTCAGGGGATATAAGCTGTCAATCCGAAAATCCGAGGCGGCATTTATTATAGTGTCGTAACAATGCATAATCGTCAATGTGAAATTTATACCATAAATTGTGATTTTATTATCTGTATTTATGCATTGTAATAAAAATTATCACAATATGTGATTTTTTTGCAGTTTTTGCTTTAAAAATATTATTCAAAATGTTATAATCCATAACGGGTGATTTGGAAAATGAGTGATGTCGTAAAAGTTCTAATAGGTCTGCTGATTCCGTTTCTTGGAACGATAGCTGGCGCGTCTATGGTTTTTTTTCTAAAAAAAGAGATCAAACCTAAGCTTCAAAAAGCGTTGCTTGGTTTCGCATCGGGTGTAATGATAGCAGCATCAGTTTGGTCATTACTTATACCTGCAATAGAAATGACCGAGCAAAGCGGCGGCATACCATGGCTTCCCGCAGTAGTCGGATTTTTATTCGGTATCGGATTTCTATTGCTGCTTGATACAGTGATACCGCATCTTCATGTAGAAACCGATTCTGCTGAAGGCAGAAAAACTGGACTCAAAAAGTCAGCCATGCTTGTTTTGGCGGTTACTCTACACAATATACCTGAGGGCATGGCGGCAGGTGTTGTATTTTCCGGAATGCTTATGGGAAATAACTCTATTTCAGCAGCAGGCGCGTTCGCGCTTGCCATAGGCATTGCTATACAGAACTTTCCAGAGGGTACGATTATTTCTATGCCTCTTGTAAGTACAGGAATATCCAAAAGAAAAGCTTTTTTATACGGGGTCATGTCAGGAGTAGTTGAGCCTATTGGCGCAGTTATAACCATTTTTCTGACATCGCTTGTTGTACCCGTTCTTCCGTACATATTGTCCTTCGCGGCTGGAGCTATGATTTATGTCGTTGTTGAAGAACTGATCCCACAGTCGCAGGCAGGGGAACACAGCAATGTGGGAACGGTCGGCGTTGCAATGGGGTTTGCATTGATGCTTGTACTTGATATTGCTTTGGGCTGAAAAAAGCCTCTCACTTAAGTGAGAGGCTTTTTTAATTCTTCCGGAATTTGCTGAGGCTGGAAAATCTGCTCAGGTCTGATAT
>CALXGU010000191.1 GCA_944387905.1 uncultured Clostridia bacterium | reverse complement strand
TTAAAAAAACCAGATGATAAAACAGCTAATTAAACTCAATGAAGTATTGGAGATTTGTGAGATGAAGAGCGAAAGCTCAGTCATACGTGAAATGGCACTGGTAAAAATCAGATGCGACAGCAATACACGTCAGGATATAATCACGACCGCAAATGTATTCCGCGCAAATATAATAGACTACGGAACCGAATCGATGATAATAACGGTGACGGGCGAAAGCTCTAAACTTGATGCTTTTATCAAGCTAATGAAGCCTTTTGAAATACTTGAGATGTGCCGTACAGGAGTAGTATCACTCGAGCGCGGAGAGGCGTGTCTGAGAGATAAGGATATGGAATATATTAACAGCCTCAAAAGTAATCGTGAATAACGCAAAAGCGTATCAAATAATAATTTATTTAAAAGGAGAATAAATACAATGGCTAAAATGTTTTATGAACAGGACTGTAATCTCAATCTATTGAATGACAAGACAATTGCCGTCATAGGCTACGGCAGTCAGGGGCATGCACATGCGCTCAATGCAAAAGAGTCGGGCTGTAATGTTATAATCGGACTTTACGAAGGCTCTAAGTCATGGGCAAAGGCCGAGGAGGCGGGATTTGAAGTTTATACCGCTGCAGAGGCAGCCAAAAAAGCAGATATAATCATGATACTTATCAACGATGAGCTTCAGGCCGGAATGTACAAGAAGGATATAGAGCCTAACCTTAAAGAAGGCGATATGCTCATGTTCGCACATGGCTTCAATATCCATTTCGGACAGATCGTACCTCCCGCAAACGTAGATGTAACTATGATAGCGCCCAAAGGTCCCGGACATACAGTAAGAAGCGAATATCTTGCCGGAAAGGGCGTACCGTGTCTTGTAGCTGTGCATCAGGACTATACAGGCAAAGCGCTTGACAAGGCTCTTGCGTATGCGCTTGCGATCGGAGGCGCCAGAGCCGGAGTATTGGAGACGACATTCAGAACAGAGACCGAAACGGATCTTTTCGGCGAGCAGGCTGTTTTGTGCGGCGGTGTCTGCGCACTTATGCAGGCAGGTTTTGAGACATTAGTCGAGGCCGGTTATGATGAGAGAAACGCATATTTTGAATGTATCCATGAAATGAAGCTCATTGTAGACCTTATTTATCAGGCGGGATTCGCGGGCATGAGATATTCTATTTCCAATACCGCTGAATACGGTGATTACATAACAGGTAAAAAGATCATAACCGAGGACACCAAAAAGGCAATGAAGAAAATACTTTCCGATATCCAGGACGGAACTTTCGCGAAAGAATTTTTGCTTGATATGTCTCCTGCCGGCGGACAGGTACATTTTAAGGCTATGAGAAAGCTTGCGGCAGAGCATCCGTCTGAAAAGGTCGGCAAGGAGATCCGTAAACTTTACAGCTGGAACAAGTAAAATTCAGCATCAAAACATATAAATAAAAATAAAAACGGCTGAGAAACGGAGAAAGATAAATGAACAGCGATAAAATGAAATCCGGAGCCGAGCGCGCACCACAGCGTTCGCTGCTCAAGGCGATGGGCTATACCGATGATCAGATAAAAAAGCCTTTAATAGGAATAGTGAATTCCTTCAATGAGGTGATACCGGGACATATACATCTTAAAAACATATCCCGTGCGGTCAAGGACGGAGTACTGGCAGCAGGCGGTACGCCTATGGAATTCAACACCATAGGCGTATGCGACGGACTTGCCATGGGTCATGAGGGAATGAAATACTCGCTTGTCACCCGTGAGATAATAGCGGATAGTATAGAGTGCATGGCAAAAGCCCATGCTTTTGACGGGCTGGTTTTCATCCCCAACTGTGACAAGATCGTGCCGGGAATGCTGATGGCAGCGTGCAGGGTAAATATCCCGTCAATATTTGTATCAGGCGGACCTATGCTGTCAAACTGTTCCGAAGACGGCAGGCCGATGGATCTTAACTCCGTTTTTGAGGCTGTCGGCGCATATAAAAACGGTACTCTTGATGACAGCGGGCTGCAGTATATAGAGGAAAACGCGTGCCCGGGCTGCGGTTCATGTTCGGGTATGTTTACGGCCAATTCCATGAACTGCTTGAGCGAGGCACTTGGAATCGCGCTGCCCGGAAACGGTTCGATACCGGCAGTTCACGCTGCGCGTATCAGACTTGCCAAAACAGCCGGAAAACAGGTCATGGAGCTTGTGAAAAACAACATTCGTCCGCTGGATATTATTACTGCCGCGTCATTTAAAAACGCTCTTACTGTCGATATGGCATTGGGCTGCTCTACAAATTCCGCGCTTCACCTTGCCGCAATAGCGAATGAGGCGCATGTTGAGTTTGATCTTCATATGATAAATGAAGTGAGCGAACACACCCCGAATTTGTGCCATCTCGCGCCGGCGGGGCATCATCATATGCAGGATCTTGAGGCGGCAGGCGGAGTCCGCGCCGTAATGGGTGAACTTTGCGATCTTGGGCTTATTGATACAACCCTGATGACCGTAACAGGCAAAACGGTAAAAGAAAACATCGGTTCAATGCGCTCCAAAAACCCCGATGTAATAAGAAAATCTGATAATCCGTACAGTAAAACAGGCGGACTGGCTGTACTGTTCGGTTCTCTTGCACCTGACGGCGCTATAGTAAAGCGCAGTGCTGTCGCGCCCGAAATGTTGAAGCACAGCGGCCCTGCGCGTGTATTTAACAGCGAGGAAGAGGCAATACAGGTGATTTATGACGGTAAAATAAATCCGGGCGATGTCGTTGTTATACGTTATGAAGGACCGGCAGGCGGCCCCGGCATGCGTGAGATGCTGTCA
>CALXGU010000190.1 GCA_944387905.1 uncultured Clostridia bacterium | reverse complement strand
AGGCGCACTGCGGCAGAAGCTCAGAATACTGTCGATATTTGTTTCAGATATGAGCATAAGGTTTTGGCTTGAAACACCAAGCCTGTCCGCTCTGAGCTTTATCTGACTTTTAGATTCCTCACCGGACACATAATAACAGGTGTGCTGTTTTGAAAATCCATTGCATATTTGCAAAAGCAAAGTTGATTTGCCTATACCCGGATCACCGCCTACAAGCACAAGCGATCCCAAAACCGCGCCGCCGCCCAGAACTCTGTCAAGTTCGCTCATACCCGTGCTTAGTCGTATTTTCGAGGAGATATCGACATCTGTTATGGGCACCGGCTTTATTTCCGCTGCAGTGCCGCCTGCAAAGATTGCATGACCGGACGGCGTACTTAAAACAGTTTGTTCCTGGTATGTGTTCCACATGCCGCATGCGTAGCATTTTCCCATCCACTTGGAGCTTTCATTACCGCAATTGGAACATACAAAAACGGTTTTTTGTTTATTCGACATTATTTTCACTTCCTGATAGTTTGTAAGCAATCACTTCTGCTATTGATTTTGATATATCCTTTTGAAACTGCTCGTCTTTGAGCTTTGTCAAATCTTCACTGTTTGTAAGAAATCCACACTCAACAAGTACGCTGTCATTTTTTATATGGCTGAACAGATATACATTTGAGGGGATCGGCTTTGATACTTTTGTATTCTCAGGCTGATATTTAAGATTGATTACATTTTGTATTTCCGTGGCAATATCCTTTGAAATTTCGCTTCCTGACTTAAAAAAGACCTGAGCGCCGTGGACATCAGGCGTTTCAAAGGTATTCATATGTATACTGACAATAAATGCATCATTGTTTTTATTTGCAATTTCGACCCGGTTTTTGATATCGGAGACTTTTTTTGCATGAATGGTATTGCCTTCTGAATATATACTGTTCTGGTCATCTCTGATCATTATACATTCAAAGCCTGCAGAATCCAGCAAATTAAATATTTGTTTTGCTATCGCAAGATTGAGATCCGATTCTATTGTCCCGTCAGACGCTACCGCCCCACCGTCCGGAAGGCCATGACCTGCATCTATTATTATTTTTTGATTTTTATCTTTGAATACGGCTATATCGCCGAAACCGCCGATGTATACAAAAACTGCCGTCAATAAAACAGCCGATATAATCAAAATAAGTTTCAGTGCCGACGTTGTCTTGTTCATTTTATCACCCTATAAACAATATTCACGGCACATTAGAATTATATCTGTTTAATTATTGACTCTATGTTTATTTATTTTATTCAAAAATCAAAGTTTTTATATCCGGCTATATATCCGATCATCGGCAGCACAATAAGCCAGATCAAAGAAGAAAGCAGCACTGCTGTTACATGATTAGGAAATATATTGCACATAGGCCAGCTATAGTACATGCAGATTATGCGTGAATAAAGCTTTGCAGTCTCGGATATAAGAATGCTTGACGGTCTTGTAAAAATATAAATGAATATCAATATCATAAGAGGTATTGACGAAATAAGACCGGAAAGAGCCCCTTTGAATATATAGCTTTTGCTTTGAGGTTTATTTCGTCTGTCCGGATTACTATATCCGTATTTATATGCTGCCCGTAATTCAATATATATAAAAAACGAAAACGTTATAAGCAAAAAAAGCATATGAGCGTAAATGGTTTCACCGGCGATAAGCCATACGAATATAATACACATAAATCCGCCAATCGAAGCCAAAAATTGATTAGCAAGCAAAGAAAGACTTAATTTAAAAATATTTTTCATTTTAAACTCCTTTTGCAGATTCAAGCAAATTTATTAAATGAGATTTATCAAAAAGAAATTTACGTTTGCAGAACTGACAGCTAAGCTCTGCTTTACCGTCCTCATCAATAATACTCTGGAGTTGTTGACTGCCAAGAGATATCAATGCACGCTCCATACGATCTACACTGCAGTTGCATTTATATTGTGGCGAATAACTTTGCAGAACATCGTAGTCAAAGCCAAGCAGCAATCTTTTGGCTATACCGTAAACATCCAGATTGTTTGTAAGCATTTCCGTGACCGTTTCTAGCGTATACACATTAGCTTCAAGCTTAGATATCACATCATCGCCTGCACCGGGCAGAAGCTGTATCATATAACCACCGGCGGCTTTGATACTGTAATCAACATCTACAAGCACGCCCAGAGCCACAACTGACGGCGTCTGCTGAGAGATCATATAGTAATATGCAATGTCCTGGGCGATTTCGCCTGTCTGAATCTTTACTCTTCCGACATAAGGATCACGCATCCCCATGTTATGAACAACAGTAAGCGTTCCCTGTCCGACGGCACCTGACACATCAAGCTTACCGTTTTTCAATGGCAGATCAACAATAGGATTGTCAAGATACCCGCGAACATTTCCGTCATTGTCGCCCACTGTAACAATATAACCCAATGGTCCGTCCGCACAAATCTGTATAGATACTGTTTCATCAAAAGATTTAAGGTCCAGTCCCATAATTGAGTTTGCAGTCAGTGTTCTGCCCAAAGCTGCCGCAGCGACGGGAGAAAGGCCGTGTACAGAAGATGCCTGTCCCACCAGCTGTGTTGTATCGGCAACAAAAGCTCTGAATGCGCCGTTTTTTTCTGTAATTCTTAATATACTATCCATTATTTGCTCCGTCTGTTTAATAATATGATTATACTGTAATACAGTCATAAAATCAACTGCATAATTTTTTATGTACTATTATAAAAAGACGCCGCGGAAAGCTGAGTATCCGAGACGTCTTTTGGAGGTGCCAATCGGATTTGAACCGATGAATAAAGGTTTTGCAGACCTTGGCCTTACCACTTGGCTATGGCACCA
>CALXGU010000189.1 GCA_944387905.1 uncultured Clostridia bacterium | reverse complement strand
ATATCAGGCTCCGGAATACTGGGAAGACTGTTCGGATTTTTTGGTATACAGACCGAAACATACCGTGTTATATCATTAAAGAAAACTGCATTTATAGCATTGTTTATGGGGTTGGCAGTTGGCGGATCATCGTTCTTTTTGAATGACAAACTGTCTTTTATTATTTTTGCTGCGTTTCTTGTTTTTCCGATAATAGCAGCCTCACCCATATTGCTTATAACACTTTCTATATTTGGGGGCATAGCATTTTCCACTATGCCTGCATCTATAATGGCAGGCGTAACAATAATAATAGTATTGTGCAGGATTTTCTGCAAAATGGAGCATTTGCCAAAACAAAGAGCAGTATATGTCATATGTTCAATGTATCTGTTTGTCACTCTGTATTATACTTTTTTCGGCTATGGTGGCAGTGACAGTGTGTTGGCGGGTGCAATACAGTCGGTTTTTCTGCTGTTTTTCTTTTGTATAATCGTTGTTATAAATACAAAAGAAAAATTTAAAAAGCTGATTTACGCGATTTCAACGTGTACAATATATACAGGATTACTGGGAATCTATCAAAGATTTTCAGGTCAGGGCGGAACAGGCTGGTCATATACGAATGAATATGTAGGCGGTTTGCGCAGAATATCCGCAACATTTGCAAATCCGAATGTATACGGTGAATTTATAATACTTGCGATATGCATAATTATTGCGGCGATACTTTTGTCAGACGGATTCCGTCAGAAGATGTTTTTTATCGCATGTCTTGTTTTGCAGATAATAAATCTCGGACTGACATATTCACGCGGCTGTTATATCTCTGCGGCATTTGCAATCTTTTTGATTATCTGGTGCTGCGATAAAAGACTGTTGAGTGTAGCAGTGTTCGGAGTGCCTTTTATTCCTTATGTACTGCCTCAAAATATAATTACACGTATACTTAGCGTCGGCTCGTACTTGAAAGACGGATCGGTGATTTACAGATTCAGTATTTGGAAAGGATGTCTGCGGATCATTGAAAACCACTGGTTTGTGGGATCTGGCGTCGGTACAGTTGCATTTACCGCTTTTTATCAAAACTATATGTTAAACGGTGTGACAGCTCAACATTCACACAATTCGCTTATTCAGATTACAATAGAATTGAGCGTTGTAGCTTTGGTGCTTATGCTTTTAATAATCATATACACGCTTAAGGATATAGGTCATACTATCAAATATAATAACAATATTGCCGTTAAGTTTTATATTATCCCGTTTATAGCAGCTCTTGCAGGGATAATGATCGAAGGAATGGTTGATTATATTTTTTACAATAATATAGTTTATATGTTTTTCTGGACAGTTTTAGCAATTTTGATAGCAGGACTGAACATTACGGATGCACAGAGTCAAAAAATTGCAAGGACGTAATTAAAAGGAGTAACTATTATGAAAAAATACAGACTGTTTGGTAAAATACCGGTATTTGATATAATTATTATTGCAGTTATAATTGTTGTGGCAATAGTCTTCTACAATGTATTTATGACAAGTAAATCCGGAGAAGTAATTATTAATTCACAGACAAAGACAATAAGATACACGGTAGAATTTTTGAATATTTCCAATACAATAGACGGAATCCCGGATGTTGGCGAAAAGGTATATGAAACATCAAGCAATTATGCAATGGGCACAGTAGTATCGGCAGACGCAAAGCCATTTGTTAATTACAGCTATAACGAAGTCACCGGAGAACCTACATCTACCACCTATGAAGACAGGCAGACAATAAGTATAGTTATCGAGGCATCAGCGGTTGTGTCAGAGCGTTGTACTGAAGTCAACGGTGTTAAAATAGGAATAGGAAAGACGACAACATTCAACATGCCCAGCCTATGCGCCTTAGGCGTGATAATCAATATAGAAGAGGTGTGATACTGTGAAAATAATAGATAAAAACGGTAAGCTTTTCGGCAAATTAAGTATACTGGATATAATAATAGTTGTCTGCGTTTTATTTATAGCAGGAGTATTTGTATTCGGTAGAACCGGTCAGCTTAAACTGCCTATAGAAACAAAAGCTACAATAGAATATGTTGCTAAATTAAAAGCATATAATATTGAAAAGAGTGAAAAAGCACCATTTGAAGTCGGATCCAGTATTTACGCATCGACGGGAGAATATATAGGACATGTAACAGAAATTGAGCGTAAACCAATGGTCTCAAAGGAAAAATTGTCAGACGGAACATATTTTGATTACGAAAGTCAGACAGCATATGATTATTTCCTCACAGTTGAAGGTACCGGCACCGAAACCGATAAAGGAATGTTTGCACAGGGGACATTTGCGCTTTATCCTAATAATTCAATATCAACTACCAGCAAATATTTTGCCGGAAGCGTCGTTGTTTTAAGTGTTGAAAAAAAGGTTTAAAATAAAGGCGATTATGTCAAATTATCCAAAAGTTTGGTTATTCTCTTGACTTGCGGTAAACAATAAGTTAATATAAAGTCGTTTTAAGTTGTAATTAGTAATTTTAATGTAATAGGAGGATTACCTATGTACTCCAAAGAGGTAACAGTGACAAACAGCGTTGGGCTTCACGCGAGACCCGCGACGTTTTTTATTCAAAAATCAAATGAATTCAAAAGTTCTGTTTGGGTAGAAAAAGGAGACAGGAGAATAAATGCCAAAAGTTTGCTTGGTATTCTGTCGCTTGGTATTATTAAAGGAACGGAAATAAAAATAATTGCTGACGGAGTTGATGAAGAGGCGGCCGTATCGTCACTGGCAAATCTAATAGAAAATGAATTGACTGATTAATATATTGGGCGGTCCTCGCAGACCGTCCTTTTATATTTTTTGAAACAAAAGATAGCAGGAAGTGAAAAGGTATGAATTATTT
>CALXGU010000188.1 GCA_944387905.1 uncultured Clostridia bacterium | reverse complement strand
ATAATGTTTCCTCTTCTCCTGAAGATATGAATTCAACCTCATAACTAATATCATACAACTGCTTTAACAGTTCTGAAACTGTTTTTGAGACTTTCATTTCATTAAGGATATCCACTCCGCCATGAAATACTTTAATTAATATTTTATCTCCTATTATTTCTAATTCAGAATCGTTTAAAAATCCGTTTGCAGCAGGATTTATTGATCTGATTTTCAGCATCAAATCTTCCCAATGCTCGCGACAAAATTCTACATTTTCAAAAGAGTATTTTGCATGTAAATCAGAAAGGTCATAAACTCTTTTGATTTTATCCGTAAGAATTTTAAATGTATCAACCGATACATATGAGTTGAAAACAATATCGACTTTTAAAATCCTATATTGTGTATTTGCCGCGACACGGGTCACACGTGCATCTTTGTACAAGTTCATTTCACTGTCATCAAAATCGCAGCGATTAAATAATTTAAGCAGTTTTTTATCAGCCATTTGTTGTTCCTATAATCTATCTATTTCTTTCATAAACTCATCAAATAATTTAGAATACGGCACTCTTTTCAAAATCTCGCCATTTTTAAAAATCAGACCTTCTTCCCTGCCACCGGCAATACCGATATCTGCCTCTCTGGCCTCACCGGGACCGTTAACCGCGCAGCCCATTACAGCTACCTTGATATTTTTCGTACAGTTTTCAAGCGCGTTTTCTATTTTTTCCGCAAGAGGTATAAGGTCTATCTGGCACCTGCCGCATGTGGGGCATGAAATAAACTGCACATGCGATTTGCATAACCCAAGTGCTTTCAGAATATCATACCCTGCTTTTACCTCATAAACAGGATCTGCGGTAAGAGAAACTCTAATAGTATCGCCTATTCCGTCGGCAAGAAGCGAGCCGATACCTATTGAATTTTTAACAACACCCATTCTCAGCGTTCCGGCCTCAGTCACGCCGAGATGCAGCGGATAATCACATTTTTGAGAAAGCTTACGGTACCCGTCGATCATCGTTTTTACGTCAGATGATTTTATAGATATGACAATATTATAAAAGTCAAATTTTTCAAGCAGCATGACATGATACAAAGCGCTTTCTACTAAAGCGTCTGCAGTAGGAGCGCCGTATTTTGCCAGCACATGTTTTTCAAGCGAACCGCCGTTAACTCCTATTCTTATCGGGACACCGTTTGCGGTACATGCTGCTGCCACTGCTCTGATTTTTTCATCAGAGCCTATATTGCCGGGATTAATGCGGATTTTGTCAACTCCCGCCGCAATACATTCAAGCGCAAGTTTATAATCAAAATGTATATCGGCAACAACAGGTATACTGATATTATTTTTAAGAGCGTATACTGTTTTCACTGAGTCTTTGTCAGGCACAGCAAGTCGAACTATATGGCATCCTGCCCTCTCTAACTCCTGTGCCTGCTTGATCGCTCCTTCAATATCATCCCTGCGGGTTGACAACATTGACTGAACATATATTTCACGCTTATCACCAAACGTAAGTTTTCCTATTTTTACTTTCCTCAAAGCAAATTACCCTCTTAAAACAACTGTATGACGTCTTTTACCGTAATTACCAGCATTAGCGTCAGTAATAGTATAAGACCGGCAGCGTTAATAGAGTATTCTACTTTTTGGCTCATAGGCTTTCTGCGTACAGCCTCTATCGCCAGGAAAAGGATTCGACCTCCGTCAAGCGCCGGAAACGGCAGTAAATTTACTATACCGAGATTTATGGATATCAATGCCACAATCAGCAATAACGAGTCCAAACCTAACTGTACACTCTGACCAATTGCAGCCGTTGTGCCGACAGGTCCGGATATCTGATTTAAATCAGCATTGCCTGTAAAAAGTGTGCCGAAAAATGAGTAAATTGACTTTGATATAGATATTGTCCAGTCAAATGAATATTTTACTGTACTGATGAAAGAACGTTTTTCACCGTATACAAGAAAATCAAGAGTATAACATTCACCAATATTTTCATCAGTTATAACAGGAAATTCCACATCGTTTAAAACCACCTCGCTGCCGTCTCTTATAACGGTGATGTCTACAGGATCTGTACCTGCTGTAGCAAGACCATATGATATATCAAGATAACTTTTTACAGAATAATTATTAATTTTTACTATCTCATCATTTTCCATCAGTCCGCACGAATTTGACACGGAATTTTCGTCAAAATCGGCAACAATAGTCGTCGGCAAAAGAGCGCGCTGTGAGTTTATAATACAAATCAGTATAAACCCCAATAAAATATTCATTGCAGCACCGGTAAACAGAATAAAAAATCTCTTCCAATACGGTTTTTTATTGAATGAGTTTTCGTCGGTGCCCTCGCCGTCTTCTCCGTCCATCTGTACAAATCCGCCTATTGGAAGAGCGCGAATGCTGTACAAAGTGTTTTTACCCTGCTTTTTGTATATGGCCGGACCCATGCCTATAGCAAATTCATTTATTTTAACTTTACATGCTTTGGCAACAAAAAAATGACCTGCCTCATGAGCAAGAATCAATACACCGAACACAAGCAATGTAACTATTATATTCAAAGCTGTTTGCATACCAGATCTCCTACCGATTCCATAACATATTCGCGCGCCAGTCTGTCTGCTGACATAACGGCATCAATATCAACACTATCGGTGCTGATTTTAATTTTATTTACTGTATTCTCAACAATATCTGCTATGTCAAGAAATGCTATTTTATCATTCAAAAACAATTCAACAGCCTTTTCGTTTGCAGCATTCATAACAGCCGGATACAATCCGCCTTTTTTCAGTGAGTTTACCGCAATATCCAAACATTTAAAAGTTTTTCCGTCCGGCGCTTCAAAACGCAATGTCTCTCCTGCCAGCGCCAGCTCATAGCC
>CALXGU010000187.1 GCA_944387905.1 uncultured Clostridia bacterium | reverse complement strand
GGTTGTCCGGAGGTCAGCGCCAGCGTATTGCACTTGCAAGAGCGGTCGCAAAAAAGTCATCGGTAATAATACTGGACGATACTACATCGGCTGTAGATATGGAGACAGAATCGCTCATTCTTAAAGAACTTGCAAAAATCACAAACAAAATAAAAATAATCGTAGCCCAAAGAATAACATCAGTAGTAGATGCAGACAGAATCCTTGTTATAGAAAACGGGCGCATTACAGAAGAAGGCACTCACGAACAGCTTGTTGAACGCGGAGGATATTATACATCTATATATAATATCAGCCAGCAGGGCAATTTGGAGGTGGATTCAGATGGCAAGAAATAAGTACGATATTGATGAAGCTTTGGAGACACCGTTTAATATTGCAAATTTCAAACGCTGCAAAATTTATTTGAAACACAGTATAAAACTGCTGATAATAGGAGCGATACTGAGTCTTTTATCAACAGTATTTGCGCTGTGCGGTCCGTATTTTGTCAAAATAGTTATAGACAATATAGAAAAGCAGCAGGCTGCCGGTACTCAAGAAATAAGCGGTATATTTATAATAGGAGCGCTGTATCTTCTTTGCATATTATTGAGTGAGGCCTGCTCTTACTTCAGGACAATAGTAACTTCAAAGGCGGGTCAGCAGATAATACACGAAATACGAGTGGATATATTTTCTCATGTTCAAATGCTGTCGTTCAACTACTTTGACAGCCGTCCTCGTGGCAAAATACTGGTAAGGGTTGTACATTACGTAAATAACGTCGCGGATTTTCTTTCAAACGGTCTTATAAACATAGTAGTACAGTTCTTGACGATTTTTATAATTATATTCTTTATGTTTTCGCTCGATGTAAAGCTGTCGCTTGTAGTGCTCTCTGGTCTGCCCATATTCATTATATATATGGTGCTGATAAGAGGTCGTCAGCGCAGGGCGTGGACTGATTATTCCGCTAAAAATTCTAATGTAACGGCATATGTAAGCGAATCGATAAACGGAATGCAGATAACGCAGGCGTTTAATAGGGAAAAGATAAATCAAGGGATATATGACAGGCTTTTAGGGCAAATGCGCAAGGCGTATTTGAAGGCAGCGACAATTAATAATAGTATACCTTTTATAATTGAAAATCTTTCAAGTTTTGTTCAAGCGTTTTTGTATGTCGCAGCGATAGCGTTCTTTGTCGGAAATAATTATACTGCGGGAACGATTGTAGCTATGGCATCATATTCTTCGAGATTTTGGTCGCCTATCCAAAGTATAGGTGATATATATAATCAGCTGATAAATACAGGTTCATATCTCGAACGTATTTTTGATACTATCGATGAAAAGATAGAGATAGAAGATGTGCCTGGAGCGTATGATCTTCCCGCAATAAGCGGAGAGGTAGAATATAAAAACGTAACTTTTGCTTATGAGCCTGGACATAATGTTCTTGAAAATTTAAGCTTTAAAGCTACACCGGGACAAAGCATAGCACTTGTCGGCCCTACAGGAGCCGGAAAGAGTACTATCGTCAACATTCTGTGTAGATTTTATGATATACAGGAGGGCGAAATAAGAATTGACGGGCATAATATCCATGATGTCACTTTGAAATCTCTGCGTTCAAAGATGGGGATTATGCTTCAGGACAGTTTTATCTTTTCAGGCACGATAAAAGATAATATACGCTATGGCAAGCTGGATGCTACAGATGATGAAATAATAGAAGCGGCAAAAACAGTCTGCGCGCATGATTTTATAATGCAGCTGGAAGACGGCTATGATACCGTAGTCAATGAAAAAGGATCCATGCTGTCTCAAGGTCAGCGTCAGCTAATCTGTTTTGCGCGAACCGTAATTTCAAACCCTGCGATACTCATACTTGATGAGGCGACATCATCGATCGACACGGAAACAGAACAGTATGTTCAGCAGGGCATAGAGAAAATGATGCGCGGGCGTACATCATTTATAATAGCGCATCGCCTTTCTACAATTATTAATTGTGATACTATAATGTATATCGATCAAAAAGGAATAATGGAAACAGGCACGCATGAAGAATTACTGAGAAAAGGCGGATATTATCATGATCTTTATACTTCTCAGCTCATGGAAACTGAGCCTGCACAGCAAAATAATTAAAAAAGCGTCATTTGTGGCACCCTCCGTAAGGAGGTTGCACCAAGGTATGGCTCTTGTATCAAAATTAAATAATTGATTTCATTAAGCGGTATAGCTATTGGCTATGCCGCTTTTTGTTATACATCTTTTTCAAAGTGTGTAACCCACTATGACACTTTCAAATCAAAGTGTCATTTTTATTAATACAGAAAAAGGGAGAATACTTCTTTACGAAGTTTCTCCCAATGCTTTTAAAATGTTATGGCAATGCATTTAAGGTCTTTATAGAGAAATATTTAATCTTCTCTAGAAAGACCGCATAAATTTATTTCCATTCCCAAATGATATATACAAACGGACAATGGTTGAAAATTAACATCACCTAAAATAGTTTTTATAACGGTGTTGGTATAATTTAATATGCTGTCTATTAATTTGTCTTTGTTTTTTTCAATATCAGCGTATTGCTCTTCTGTAAAGATTATGCTTATGTATCCGTATGAACTGCTAAAAACATACTTCGGATGATGAGAAGTTTCTTTAACAATCATATCGGTAATTTCTTGCTTATGCTCTCTAGTAAAGTAAGAGTAAAATTCGTGGTCGATACGCTTTAATCCAATGGGCATTTGTGGGTGGTAAAACTCATCAAGATTTAAATTGAACAATTTACAAGTTTCATACCATAACGGGATTATTTTTTCTTTGGTGGAATCATTGAGCATTGCTCGTGTTCCAAAATCCACTTCATATTCGTTATAATCTTTTTCATTTGTCACGTATATGCACATATATGGTATGTTCCAATGGGGATGTTGAGATTTCG
>CALXGU010000186.1 GCA_944387905.1 uncultured Clostridia bacterium | reverse complement strand
CCCCTACATGTTTTGAGCATGTCTGTTCTGACCTTTTCGGAAAAGTGGACGGAATAATCGACGGCGGCAGCTGTGATATAGGCATAGAAAGTACGGTCATAGTTCTCAACGGGCAAAAGCGTCTGAAAATTTTACGTCCTGGAGCTGTGACTGACAAAATGCTCGAGGAAAAGGGCTTTGAGGTAGAAATAGATAAAAATGTATTCCTGCCGGTCAAAGGGAATGCTCCTGTGGCGTCACCCGGCATGCTTTATCGTCATTATGCGCCCAGGGCTAAGATGGAACTTGTAAGAGGTCCTGATAATAAAGTAATAGAATACATAAAATCTAAAATCAGCGGCAACACACATGTAGGCGTGCTTTGTTTCAACGGTGAAAGCAGTCTGTTTGGCGGTGCGCTGACTGTTGAATACGGTTTGCCGACTGATCCGAGAACTTTGTCCAGAGAACTGTTTTCTGCGCTCAGGAAATTTGACAGAACAGATGTTGAAAAAATATATGCAAGGGTCATAGAACCCAATGGTTTGGGGCTGGGGATTTATAATCGCATGCTGCGTGCGGCAAGTTTTAATGTGACAGCGCTCTGAACGGAGGTGTAAATATGATTGTTGTAGGAATAACAGGGCAGAGCGGAAGCGGCAAAACAACTGCTGCAAAAATGTTTGCCGAAAAAGGGTTTTATCATATCGATTGCGATTTTATTGTGCATAATAAGGTATATAAGAACAAACAGCTGCTCAAAAAGATAGCCGATAACTTTTCAGACGATTGTGTTACATCGGACGGGATAAACCGTCGGAATTTGTCCAGAGCTGTTTTTTCCGACAAAAAACAGTACCGAAAACTAATGGAAATTATAATGCCGTTTGTAAAAGAAGAGATAATGCTTCAAATAAAATCTCGCACGGAGCCTGTGATAGTAGACGCTCCTTTGCTTTTTGAGTATGGGCTTGAAAAAGTTTGCAGCTGTACCGTGGGAGTCGTGTCTGATAATATTGTCGAAAGGATATGTCTTAGGGATTCAATATCGCCACAAGAGGCGAAACGCCGTATCTCCAGCCAAAAGACACAGGAGTTTTACAGACAGCACTGCGATTATATTATAGAAAATAATTCCGATGTTCAGGCACTTGAGACTTGCGTCAGTAAAATCGCAGAAACAATATTGAAAGGAACAGGTTCTTGAACATAAAATTATTACGTGTGTTTATTGCCGCCGCAGGCGTATTGGCGGCTTTTATAGTGACGCTGGCGCTGTTGAGGACGGTTTATCCCAGAAAATATTCTGAGCTGGTTACACAATACGCAAGAGAGTACGGGCTGAGTGAAAATCTGGTATATGCCATCATAAAATGCGAAAGTAATTTTAAACCTGACTCGGTTTCTCATGCAGGCGCCATAGGACTGATGCAGATAACTCCCGATACGCTGCAGTGGGCGGCAATGAAAGAGGGGGTAAGCAGTATTGATTCAAAGCTTCTGTATTTATCGGATCAGAATATAAAATACGGATGCTGTATCTATTCGCTGTTTTTTGATGAGTTTTCGGATATGGCCGTGTCACTTGCGGCATATAACGCCGGCAGGGGAAACGTACTGAAGTGGCTTTCGGATAAGGAATGCTCAGACGACGGGATACTGCTTAAAAATGTGCCGTTTCCCGAAACTGATAAGTATATAAAAAAAGTAACAGCGGTAAAACGAATATATGAACTTATTTATTAGGAGGAAAAATAATGTCAGATAATATCACTTACAAGAAGGTAAATATTTATGAAACTGACGCTGATATAAATCAAATTTCCGAGCTTGGAGATAAATATATAGCGTTTTTAAACAGATGTAAAACTGAGCGCGCGTGCGTAAGATACTTTGTGGAAAACGCGGCTAAAAACGGATTCAAGCCGTTGGATTTCAAGTCGACGCTAAAGCCGGGTGATAAGTTTTACGCTGTTAACAGAGATAAATCGGTATACTTGGGAATAATGGGGAATGACCCCGAAAACGACGGAATACATTACTGCGCGGCACATATAGACTCTCCCCGTCTTGATCTTAAGCCTCAGCCGCTTTGCGAGGACAGCGGTCTTGCGCTTTTGAAAACGCATTATTACGGTGGTATTAAAAAGTATCAGTGGACAGCGCTGCCGCTGCAAATGGAGGGTATTGTAATAACAAAAGATGGAAAAACCATAGATTTATCAGACAACGACTATACTTTCTGTGACACAGACCTTTTACCGCATCTTTCGGCAGAGCAGTCTTCAAAAACTGTTTCCAAGGCAATAGAAGGAGAAGACCTGAAAATATTATGCGGCTCTGTATGCGCCGATACCGAGGAAACTGATAAAGTAAAATATAATGTATTAAAAATACTGAATAAACGCTACGGGATCACCGAACGTGACCTTATCAGCGCCGAAATAAGCTTTGTTCCGAAGCTTGAGGCAAGCAGCGTCGGATTTGATAACAGTCTTATAGGCGCATACGGTCATGACGACAGGATATGCGCGTGGACCGCTTTTGAGGCGCTTATGGATGCCAAATCGAGCGGGCGTACAGTAGTAGTTGCGCTTGTCGATAAGGAGGAGACCGGCTCTGACGGCGTCACCGGAATGCAGAGCGCGTTTTTTGACATGGTTGCTGATAAGATTTGTGAAAATTGCAGCAGACATATATCAAACTACAACAGCAAATGTCTGTCTGCTGATGTAAATGCCGCTTTTGATCCTATCTATCCGTCCGTTTTGGATAAACAAAACGCAAGCATACTTGGCTGCGGACCTACAGTCACAAAATATACCGGCTCTCGCGGAAAGTCCGGAACATCTGACGCGTCAGCGGAGACAATGGCGTATTTTGTTAATCTGTTCGACAAAAACGGAGTTGTCTGGCAGTCGGGACTTTTGGGGAAAGTGGATGCCGGCGGCGGCGGTACAGTTGCTAAATATATAGCCAACAGAAATATAGATACTATCGACATCGGCGTAGGGCTTCTGTCTAT
>CALXGU010000185.1 GCA_944387905.1 uncultured Clostridia bacterium | reverse complement strand
AGCCCGAAATTTTCGGGCTGTTTTTGTCGTTGAACTGCAGTTTTAAATTTTTTAATATATTTTTTAAAAATTGCAACTTTTTTATTCTGTAATTACATATATAAGTATATAATGGAAATACTTGCATTAAAATATACACATAGGATAACAAATCGTTTTCGGACAGGCTTTTTGGGAGGGGCAACATGTCAAAATGTACTATTTGCCCGCGTCAATGCGGTGCAGACAGAGAAACAGAGCGCGGCTTTTGCGGCGCAGACAATAGGATACGTATAGCGAGAGCCGCACTGCACATGTGGGAAGAGCCGCCGATCTGCGGTACGGGCGGCAGCGGCACGATATTCTTTTCAGGCTGCTCGCTCGGCTGTGAATTCTGTCAGAACGCGCTTTTGTCTCAGCAAAACTACGGAACCGTAATAACAGCTGCACGTCTTTATGAAATAATGTTCGAGCTTGAAAGCCAGGGCGCTGTCAATATAAATCTTGTCACCGCGGACCACTATATCCCGTATATACTTCCCGCGCTCAGATCCGCAAAATCGGACGGTCTTAAAATCCCGATACTTCTCAATACCTCCTCTTACCTGAAATTATCTGCTCTTGAAATGCTGGACGGGACAGTGGACATTTATCTTGCGGATCTGAAATTTACAAGCCGGGATGCCGCGATGAAGTATTGCTCAGCGCCCGATTATCCTGAAATAGCACGCAGAGCTATAGCGCACATGACTAAAGCTGCCGGCAAGCCTGTCATAGAAAACGGGATCATGAAAAAGGGAGTTATCGTGCGTGTACTGGTGCTTCCGGGCAACATCATCGATGCCAAGGCCAGTATAAGATACTTGTACGAGACTTACGGCGACGACATATATATTTCAATAATGGGCCAATATGTGCCTATGCCCGACTGCCGTCATCACGAACTGCAGCATAAGCTGTCGTCAAAAATGTACAGAAGCGTCATCAAATACGCGTGCGCTCTGGGCATAAAAAACGGATTCATACAGGACCAAGAGTCTGCTGACCGTGCATATATACCACAATTCGACTGTCAAGGAGTAATAAAACAATGCTGATTTGCCCTATCTGCAAGAATCCACTGCTGAAATCGGGAGGATCGTATGTCTGCAGCGGAAATCATAATTTTGATATATCCAGACGCGGATATGTAAATCTATTGTGCTCCCGGTCTTCTAAAAGTCACGGTGACGACAAGCGTATGACTGCAGCCAGAAGCAGTTTTTTAAATGCCGGGTATTACAGCCGGCTCAGAGACTGTATATGCGACAACATAACCTGCGGTCCCGTATTGGATATATGCTGCGGCGAGGGCTACTATCTGGAGGGTATAAGCCGAAAGCTTGCGGTCTGCGCCCCGGACAGCAGCGCATGCGGCATAGACATATCCAAGTCGGCAATAGATTTTGCGTGCCGGAGAAAATACGGAGTACAGACAGAACTTGCCGTGGCAAACTGTACCAATATACCGGTGTCTGACAGCAGTTTTGCCTGTGCGGTTTCGGTATTTGCTCCGGTCAGCGAACAGGAGACAAAACGCATTCTGATAAAAAACGGATGTCTTATACGTGTCGTTCCGGGCCGCGACCATCTGATAGAGCTCAAACGCGCGGTTTATGAACACGCACAGCTGAACCCATCCTTTGACAATTCTCTCAACGGCTTTGAACTGAAAAACGCGTTCAACCTCAGGTATAAGATGCGTCTGGACAATACGGAGGCTGTAAAGAATCTGTTTGTCATGACTCCGTATTATTACCGCACCTCGCAAAGCGATCAGCAAAAGCTCAGGTCTGTATCAAGCCTTGACATAACGGCGCATTTTTACATATTTGTATACCGCTCGGTATAGCGCTCAGAAACTGTTTGCCGAAAATAATAAAACTGCCCCTTTACAGCCGGGGCAGTTTGTTTTGCATAAATGTATTGCCGTCGATATCATAGTGAACGACGCTGTCGCCGTCGATAACGGCAAACGAATTGGGTGTATCCTGCTTTGGCAGAGATACCGAGCCGGGATTGATATAGATATGGTCATCCTTAAAAACAAAAGCCGGAACATGTGTGTGCGCATGCAAAAGTACGCAGCCTTTCTGCAGCGGCGGCAGATTTTGAGAATTGAAAACATGCCCGTGTGTCGCAAAAAATATGCGTTGGGAGTCTGTGATATACGCGCATTGAGCGAGCAGCGGAAAATCAAGCACCATACCGTCCACCTCGCTGTCGCAGTTGCCCTGAACGCAAATTATTCTGTCACTCAGAGGATTGAGCAGCCGGCAAACGCCCTGCGGATCATATCCGCGCGGCAGAGGGTTGCGCGGACCGTGATACAGTATATCCCCCAGCAGCAAAAGTATTTGCGCTTTTGAGCTTTCAAACATTTGACACAGCTTTTTGCAGTAATACTCACTGCCGTGTATATCGCCTGCTACCATTATTCTCATAACGATTCCGCCTTCCGATGTATTTTTTCTGAAGCTTGCATTTTTAATCGGTACACGGCAATTATATTACATTTTGACTTGGTTGACAACAGTAAAAATAAATAATATAATGTATAATAATAACAAACAGACGAGGAAAACAATATGAAAAAAAGATTTATTGCGGTATTTTTAGCAATAATGATGATTTTATCTCTCAGCGCCTGTAATACCAAAAAAATTCCATTCAGTTTTTTTGACGGAAATTTCAGCCCGTTTTTTGTCAGGGGCGTTCAGGATCTTTCAGTCGTGGCAATGACACATGAGTCCCTTCTTGTCAAGCAGGAAGACGATGACGGTTTGTCTATGCCTGTTTTTGATGCATATACGCAGGGACTGGGAATAGCGGATATCGACATGGAGTATTTGGATGACATATCGATATGTAATATAAAGTTGGGCCAGGATATCTATTTCAGCGACGGTGTACAGCTGACATCAAAAGATGTGGCTTTTTCAATGTACGTTTACGCACAGGCCGATTATGACGGCTGGTCAATACTGCGCGA
>CALXGU010000184.1 GCA_944387905.1 uncultured Clostridia bacterium | reverse complement strand
CGGGGATTTTATAACCCTGCGCTGTACATGCACCGATCTTCAGAACGGACTGGTGCTGGGCAAAAGCTTTGATAACCGTGCATCCTGTGCTGTGCTTGTTCGAGTGCTGTCGATGCTGTGCAGCGTCCGGCCAAGATATGATGTATACATTGTTTTTTCAGCGGCAGAGGAGTTCAACGGCCACGGTGCGCATACCGCAGCAAGCCTTGTTGAACCTGACAGCGCTATCGTTTTGGATACTACATTTGCAGTGTCGCCGTATACTGACAGTCCAAAGGGAAAGGAACTGTCAAAAGGCTGCGCCGTCGGTATTTCGCCGCTGCTGGATACGCATATGACAGAGTCGATAATAGGCACGGCGCGTTCTCATTCCATTTCATACCAAACCGACGTTATGGGCGGCAGAACCGGCACCAACGCTGATAATATAGTTTCCGCCCGAGACGGTGTGCCGTGCGTGCTGCTGTCACTGCCGCTTAGGTACATGCATTCGGCAGGCGAGATAGTTTCGCTCCATGACATGAAAGACACCGTCAGGCTATTGCTGGCATATTTGGAATACAGAGGAGGCAACCGGATTGAATAAGCTGCTCAGTTATTATACATCTCTTTTCGGGACCTCGGGAAGCGAGGGCGATATCCGACGCGCAATACTCAATGAAATATCTTCTTTTGCAGATACAAAGGTCGATAAATTAGGAAATATAATTGCATTCAAGAAAGGTAAATATGAAGCTCCCGCAACAGTCATGCTTTCGGCGCATATGGACGAGGTGGGCATGATACTTACCGATATCACTGACGGAGGGTATATCCGATTTGAAGCGATAGGCGGCATTGATCCGCGCACACTGTGCGGCAAGCATGTTGCCATAGGCCGCAGAAAAATACCCGGCGTCATAGGCCAGATGGCTCCTCACCTTATGAAAAAGTCGGATAGGGATACCGTCAAAAAAACAGAGGATCTGTATATAGATATAGGCGCTTGCGATAAGCAGGACGCGCTCAATTATGTCTCATACGGTGATGTGATAGGCTTCAGATCCGATTACGCTGAGTTCGGCGACGGACTTGTGCGTGCCAAAGCATTGGACGACAGGATCGGCTGTCAGATATTGACAGACATTATAAAACAGGATCTGCCGTTTGATATGTATTTTGCGTTCACGGTAATGGAGGAAATAGGCTGCATCGGTGCAGGTTGTGCGGCGTTTGAAATAAAGCCTGACTTTTCAATAGTAGTTGAGGCGACAACGGCAGCGGATATCTCGGACAATAAAGATAAGTCAAGCGTATGTCGTGTCGGACACGGTCCGGTTATATCATTTATGGACAACAGTACGATATATGATCGTGATTTCATAAAACTTGCCTGCAATACCGCGCGTCAGCGTGCCGTACCGTATCAGATGAAGCAGGCGGTCGCGGGCGGCAACGATTCGGGAAAAATACAGCGGACCGCGTCAGGCGCGTCAGCATTAGCCGTCAGCGTCGCGGTGCGGTATCTGCATACCATCACCGGTGTGGCGTCTCTCAAAGATATAGACGACACCGAGCGGCTGCTGATTGCGCTGCTCAATAATATGCTCAATGTATAAGGAGGATTCTGCAATGACAGAAACCATTAAAAATCTCGTGTCCATAAACGGAGTTTCAGGAAACGAAAAAAATGTATGTGAATATATAAAAACACAGATACTCTCTTTTTCAGACAAGGTTTATACAGATGTATTGGGCAATCTGGTGGCTGTAAAGCGCGGCACAGGCAAGCGCATTATGCTTATGGCGCATACCGACCAGATAGGACTTGTGTGTACTTTTGTAGATGAAAAGGGCTTTATAAGGGTGTCAGCCGTAGGCGGTGTCGATCCCTTTAATTTCAATAACAGCCATGTCACGTTTGAAAACGGAGTGAAGGGCGTTTTTATATGTGAAAAGAAAGACGGAAAAATGCAGGACTGCTATATTGATATCGGCATGAGCAGCCGCGATGAGACTCTGTCGAAAATAGATATAGGAATGACCGCGAGATTTGACTGCGGATTTTACGAAAACGAAAATATCATAGTCTCCGGTTCGCTTGATGACCGTATTGGCTGTTATATACTTATGGAGACGCTCAAAAAGATGCAAACGACGGAAAATGAGGTTTATTTTGTTTTCACCTCTCAGGAGGAAGTAGGACTGCGCGGCGCGAAGGTATCAGGCTTTGATATCAATCCCGATATAGCAATAGCAGTTGATGTGACAGTGGCTGCCGACACACCCGGCTGCCGGGATTACGGCTGCAGTCTTGGCGGCGGAGCTGCCGTCAAGATCCGCGACGTTTCGGCGATATGTACAAAGTCTCTTGTGGACGAACTGGAAAGGATAGCACGTGAGAAAAATATACCCTGGCAAAGAGATGTCCTAACAGCCGGATCTACTGATATAGGAGCAGTACAGCTGTGCGGCCGAGGCGTGCAGGTAGGCGGAGTGGGCGTCGCTGTGAGAAATGTCCATACCGGAGCCGAGACTGTGTCAAAAAAGGATATACAGGCAGCGGTGGACCTTCTGTGCGCATATCTTGAAAAAGAAGTTGAAAACAGACAGTAAATACGTTATAATACGCACAGCATACGTATGCCAGATGTATGTTTTATCACTATTGTTAGGATGTGAAAAGCTTGATTTTAAAAAGTCTTGAGCTTCAGGGCTTTAAATCCTTTCCGGATAAAATAAAAATAGAGTTCGGCAGCGGGATAACAGCGATCGTGGGACCAAATGGTTCGGGCAAGAGTAATGTCTCGGACGCCATACGCTGGGTTCTGGGCGAACAGTCTAATAAAACACTGCGCAGTTCAAAAATGGAAGATGTCATTTTTACAGGTACTGCCAAGCGCAAACCTCAGGGTTTTGCGCAGGTCAGCCTTACTATCGATAACAGTGACAGAGCACTTCCTGTCGATTACGGCGAGGTTACAGTTACAAGACGCTACTCCCGCAGCGGAGAGCGCGAGTATTTGATTAACAAGAC
>CALXGU010000183.1 GCA_944387905.1 uncultured Clostridia bacterium | reverse complement strand
CTGACAGGCATTATAAGTCCGGTATCGTTATCTGATATTGAATGTCCTAATCCGGCTAAAATGTTGTTGTTTTTATCATAATAAGTCAGCATTCCTATCCCAGCTGTGCTGTCTCTGACCCACAGACCTATCCTGTAATTCCCGTCCGTGTCATCTTTGAGCGGCGTAATATCTACTTCAAACTCTAAATTATTTCTCAGTATTACCGCTTTTTGAGCACCACCGTTGCAGATTTTTACCTGAGCCATAAGTTCTTCATTGGATTTTATTTTTACCCCGTTATAGCTCAGGATTATGTCTCCTTCTCTTACCCCGGCGCTGTATGCCGGATTCTGCACAGTTCCGTCATGCACAAAATCTGTTATATCAACAACTATAACTCCGTCTGTATAAAGCTTTACTCCAAACGCTATTCCGAGCGGAATCACCTGCTGCTTTTCTATTACACTTATTTCTGCTGTCTTAATTGGCAAAAGACCGAATAATTTGACTTTGGCCTCATATTTGCCCTGACTCAGCGTCCCGGTGTCTGTTAAATTTTTAGCAGTTTCGGCACTGCCCATATCAAGCTTTATCAGTGTATTGCCAGTCGTTATTTTTTCATCGCTGTAAAATGAGTAACTGTCAGGCTGAAAACCGATATATAAACCGAAACAAAGTGCCAATACTAATAATATCGCTATTACTTTTTTTATTTTTATCACCTTCTCTGTTTTATTTTTTGATATATATATAAATTTATTCATTTATGAAAATCGCTTTTTAAAAAAAGCTTGTAAATTTTTCCGATATCTATTATTATTATTCTATATACTTCTAAGGAGATTGAAATTAATCGTGAGTATCGGGCTGATAATTTTAACGGTTTTTTTAATAATGCTTTCTGTAATTTTCTGCGCATTTTTTTCATCAAGACTCGCGCAGCTGAAAAATCGCAGCAAAACTTGGGGACTTTTAGGCTTTTTTCTTAATTTTGACGGTTTAATAATCGTTTGCTTTTTGCCCTCAAAACGAAAGGACAATTTGCCTACAAATCCCATCTCATATATGATATCCAAACTGCCTTCGCCTTCCAGAAAGACGATCGGCCTTTTGATAGGTATCGCTGCTGTTGTTGTATTAACACTGCTGGCATATGACAACATACCTATATGGATTCAGAACTATAAATACTCAAGACAAATTTTAGATCAAACTCAGACTGAATATGTTCAGCCGTATATAATAGATGCGGAAATATCAGAAATATGTGTCGGAAGTGACAGCTCTTATGCCATATCTTCACAGGGAGATGTATTTTGCTGGGGCAGACAATTATCACCTCCTTTAGATGAACAGCAAAAAGGAATCATTTATAAATCGGCAAAAAAAGTCGCATCTACGCAAAATGTCATTTATATTCTGACAAACGACAATGAACTGTTTGTAAAAGGCTCGGATAATTATCACACATTCGCTGACGCCCAGGAAGAATCCGATCAATTTAAATTGGTTTCAGATGACGTCACTGATTTTTCAATATCCGAAACAACAGTCGGATATATCAAAACAAACGGCCGTCTTTATATGTATGGAAATAACAGTTTCGGACAGCTCGGTACCGGTGACAGTATCACACCGGACAAGCCTGAATCTGTTCTTAAAAATGTAAAAAAAGTTATTTGTGAAGCCAACTTCACAATTGCGCTGGACGACTCGGGAACCGTATATGCATTCGGAGCAAATCACAGCAGACAAATGGGAATTGACGATCAGATCATCCAATCCCCTACAGAAATCGCAGATAATATCTCTGATATTGCATGCGGTGACGACTTTATCTTGCTTCTGTCCAATGACGGCAGCGTACTGGCTTGCGGTGATAATTCATATGGTCAGCTAGGAATCGTATCAGAACAGCCAATCACTAATTTTACTTTGGTCATGTCTGATGTCATAAAAATCGACGCTGCCAAAAGATCCTGTTTTGCTATAAAATCAAATGGTGAGCTTTACGCCTGGGGTATGAACAATGTGGGCCAGCTCGGCAGCAAGAGTACAGAAAATATACTCACTCCTCTGCTTGTAGAAACAAATATATTAAATGTTAAGACCTCAGGGCTTCACACCTTGGTTTTAACTGATGATCATAAGATTAACTCATGCGGCTACAACAATTTCAGTCAGCTTGGCAAGGGTGAATCCAGAGACAGATTTGACGCGGTTACATCTGTCAGATAAGGAGCTAAAAAGTGTTAAAATTTTCTATTGTTCTGTTTACAGCAGCAGTATTATTTCTTATCATTTATGCTGCTTCTGGCAGAAAGTCAAAAAAGAAAAACAAAAAAAGCAAGACACGCCGTTTTTCAGGTGTTATTTCTGTTTTATGTCTTATATGCTCGGTTGTTTTGTGCGTAGTTTATATGAAATCGGAAAACATAAGAATTTTTAACAGGCTGAAATCATATGAGTTGCCCTCAAAATATACCTCTGCGCTCGGAAGCGGAGACGCTTACAAAGCTTATTCTCTGCTGCCGGTAAGCATTTTCATGCAAAACAACGACTTATATTTTATTAATTCCGAAAACGACTGCTTTATAAAAAGTGAAACAGAAAATACTTTTAAAACATGTTTAAATGAGACAACAGCTATAGGCGGTGAAAAAACACTTAAAGTAATCCTTAAAACAAACGGTGATTTGGTGCTTGACGGTTACTTTCTTTTTTCAAAATATGACGAGCAATATTTAGATTACTCAGATCAAGTTATCGCACACAATGTCAAAACTTTCAGCTGTACAGACAATTCTCTGTTTTATATTACAAATGACGGTATGCTTTATTCCATGGGTTTCAACGAATACGGACAGCTGTGTGATACTACGGTAAAAAATAAAACCGAACCTGTTTATATTATGGATAATGTCCAGTCTGCCGATATTTCAGACACACATGCTATGATTGTGGATAAATTCGGCACTCTGTATGCGTCTGGAGATAATTCCTATTCACAGCTGGCAAATAAAACTGCTATTTCAACTACAGAACTTACTAAAGTAATGCAAGGTGTAAAA
>CALXGU010000182.1 GCA_944387905.1 uncultured Clostridia bacterium | reverse complement strand
AGGTGCATTGAACTCACCTGATGATAAAAACCGCACAAGGCACGGCGCAGCGCCACGTCAAGCGCGTTTACAGGGCCGTTGCCCACTGCTCCCGTTATTTCCGTCCTGCCGTTCACATTCAGCGATACTATCGCGCTTGCCTGCATCGAGCCGTCAGACGCGGGAAAATCGTCGTTCGTTTTGAAAAATTCTATATTGAAACTCGGTTTCCAAAGCCCCAGCTGTTTTTTGACAAGCAGCTCGAAACTCGCTTCCGCCGCCTCGTATGTATAGCCGTAAAACTCTCGTTCCTTCAGGACAGCCAGAAGTTTCGCCGACTCCGGAGAATTTTTGTCTATCCCGGGTATGAACTTTTGTATTTTAGGAAGTATAGTTCCTCTGCCGGATACCTCGCTTGTAAGAAATTTACGGTGATTGCCCACCAGCTCAGGATCGATATGCTCAAATGATCTGGGAAGCTTCATCACACCGTCTATATGCATACCGCCTTTATGGGCAAACGCGCTTTTCCCGACATATGGCTTATTATTGCGCAGCCTGACATTGGAAACCTCCGAAATGAACGTGGCAGTCTCACGGAGCTGTGCGATATTGCCCGTGATTTCATATCCGCATTTAAGCTTCAGATTCGCAGCTATTGTGCACAGATCCGCGTTGCCGCACCGTTCTCCGAAGCCGACAAATGTACCCTGTACCGACACAACGCCGTTTTGTACTGCTGTTATTGAATTGGCAACAGCACACCCGCAGTCGTCATGACAGTGTATACCGATTTTGACATTTTTTAATACATCACATACCGTTCTTGTTATCTCTCCGAGTTCCCCAGGCATCATGCCGCCGTTGGTATCGCAGAGGCAGACACAGTCCGCTCCCGCGCTGACAGCTGTTTTCAAAACCTTTATCGCATACTCGCTGTTATTTTTATAGCCGTCAAAAAAGTGTTCCGCATCAAATACGACCTCCTTGCCGAGGCCTTTGAGATAGCTGACAGTATCATATACTATTTTTAAATTGTCTTCAAGTGATATTTTTAAAATTTCCGTTACATGCAGATCCCATGATTTGCCGAATATCGCGCAAACAGGAGTGTCTGCAGAAAGCAAGCTCTTTATATTTGCGTCCTGAGATGTCTCAACATTATTGCGTCTTGTGCTTCCGAAAGCACATAGCTTTGAATGTCTGAGCTCTACCTTTTTCATCTCCTCAAAAAACAGCAGATCCTTGGGGTTTGAACCGGGATTTCCGGCTTCGATATAATCCACTCCGAAGCTGTCAAGAGCCTTTACTATTTTTATTTTGTCGGAGACAGAAAATGATATGCCCTCACCCTGTGAACCGTCACGCAGAGTGGAGTCGTATATTTCAATTTTTTTCATATCTTTTCCTTACTGCATCAATTGATTTACCGCGCCAAGATATGCCTCTATACTTGCTTCGATTATATCCGTAGACAAACCGCGGCCGTTAAAGCTGCTCGCATCGCTTTTTAGTTTCAATATAACCTCGCCCAGAGTGTCCTTGCCCTCGGATACCGCATTTATTATAAATTTATCCAAGGTATGTTCGGGCGGCAGTACGATTTTATCTATTGCAGCATAAAGCGAATCGATTGATCCGTCTCCCAACGCCGTCTGCTCGATAAACTCATTGTCCTTTTTAAGGCAGATGGTAGCTGATACACCGCTTTTGCCCATTGTCTGGACATCAAATTTGACAAACTTGTACATGCCTTCTGTGGTGACTTTATTGTTATTGACAAGCGCCTCTATATCTGTATCGGTAACTGTTTTTTTCAAATCGCACAGTTCTTTGAATTTGGAAAAAGCAGTTGCGATCTCCTCATCGGTCAGCTTATAGCCCAGCTCCTCTAGGCGTGAGGTAAACGCATGTTTTCCGGAATGCTTTCCAAGCACCATCTGATTTGTCTGTATGCCGACCGATTCCGGAGTCAGGATCTCGTATGTTTCCTTCTTGGCAAGTACGCCGTGCTGATGGATTCCGGACTCATGGGCAAACGCATTCGCTCCGACTATAGGTTTATTGATCGGCGCCGTCTGTCCGATTATATTATACACCAGTTTGCTTGTTCGATAGATCTGTTTTGTATCGATACGTGTTTGCGCGTCATAAACAGCAGGACGCGTGCGCATTGCCATGACCACCTCCTCAAGCGAGGTGTTGCCGGCGCGCTCTCCCAGACCGTTCACTGTACATTCTATCTGCAGAGCTCCGCCCATGACTCCCGCCAGTGAATTGGCAACTGCCATTCCCAGATCGTTATGACAGTGCACAGAAAATTCGACTTTATCACTATCCGGAACATTTTTGATCAGATATTCTATTCTCTCTTTCATCTCGTCGGGAGTGGTATATCCGACAGTATCAGGGATATTGAGAACCTTTGCGCCGTTTTTTATCGCGGCATCGCATACGCGTACCAGAAAATCAAGATCGCTTCTTGTTGCGTCTTCTGCTGAAAATTCAATATTTGAGCATTTAGACGCGGCATATTTCACCATCTGTGCCGTTTTCTCCAGCACTTCCTGCTCGGTCATTTTCAGCTTGTACTGCATATGCAGCGGAGATGTGGCAAGAAACACATGTATTCTCGGATCAGCCGCGTCTTTGATTGCGTCATACGCCGCGTCTATATCGCCTTTTACACAGCGGGCAAGAGATGCCACGCTGCAGTCTTTTACTGTCTGCGCTATTGTCTGCACCGATTTAAAGTCACCGGGAGACGATACCGCGAAACCAGCCTCGATTATATCCACCTTGAGACGTTCAAGATGCTTGGCTACCTCTATTTTTTCTTTCAAATTCATGCTGCAGCCCGGAGACTGTTCTCCGTCTCGCAGTGTTGTATCAAATATCTTAACCTGTTTACTCATTGTTACAAGCCTTTCTATTTTATGATAGCACCTTTATCGGCGCTTGAAACCATTTTACTGTACCGCTTAAGATAACCGGTCAGATCTGTTTTAACAAGCGGCTGCATTGTATTTTTTCTGGCTTCAAGTTCACTCTGGGAAACGTCAAGGCTTATGCTGTAATTGGGGATATCAATTGTAATAATATCTCCCTCTTTAACATAAGCGATAGCGCCGCCGTTTACAGCCTCAGGCGATACATGTCCGATAGCGGCTCCTCGGGTAGCGCCCGAAAAACGTCCGTCTGTTATAAGTGCGA
>CALXGU010000181.1 GCA_944387905.1 uncultured Clostridia bacterium | reverse complement strand
CAGTGACTGGAGTTCAGACGTGTGCTCTTCCGATCTAGTACCCGCCGCGACCAGCAGCTCAAAAACGGAAAACGGAAAAAGCGATACAAAAGAACCGATAACAAAAGAAACAGGTCTGTATATAAAGCGCACAAAAAAATGCTCTACCCAGTCATTGCTCAGCCGCGCCAGAGCCACAAGTATAAAAGTAAAAGGGATGAGCAGCAGTATGTACATTCTTTTAAACTGAAATATTCTATGCAGTATATTTTTCATACGCACCCCCAAAGGCTTAATAAAAGAATTATAGCAAAATAAACTGCAAAATACAATTAATAAGTTATGAACACTGAATAAAGATGTGCGGCATAAAATAAAACAGGGGCGTAAGCCTTTAAAATAAAATAGGAGAAAAAGATTATGGATACTTATAAAAAGACGCATGTAGGTCAGGCGGCTCCGGCTTTTGCGGCGGAAAGCACGGGCGGACAGGTCAGCTTTCCCGAGGATTTTGCCGGCAAGTGGGTCGTGCTGTATATATATATCGGAGATTTTATGCCGTGCTGCATGTCTGATATAATGGCGCTGAGCAATGCCGCGCCGAGACTGAGTGCGTATAACGCAGAAGTCCTTGCGCTGTCGCCCGACAGCGTGCCGACGCATATAGCCTGGGCGTTGTCGCTCAGAAACCACAATAAGGGCAGTGATATAAATATAGATCTGGTTTCGGACAGATCACTTGAGATAGCACAGATGTACGGTGTGCGCAATGTAAGCGACAGTACGGAAAACATGGAAAAGGCGGTAGTGATATTGGACCAGAGCGGAGTTATACAGGCGATGCATACGCTTCCGTATTCTGCCGGCATAAACGTGACTGAGCTGGAGCGGGAACTGCTTGCGCTCCAGACTGCAAAATACCAGTACGGATTAACTCCCAGCGGCTGGACGCCCGGCGATGAAGTGCTGGAATATCCGCCGCGCACTCTTTATACCGCCGGCCGGAATGTAAGTCAGAAAACGGCATTGGGTCAAAGGTGCATCGACTGGTATATCTGTTACCGCCAGGATACAGGCGTGCGCAAATCAACATATGATCCACACAAAGACGCGCAGAGCGGGATTTAAAATACCGTCGGCCTGCGGTGCTTGACCGGCGGGCATAGTCCGATCAACAATAAACGGACCGGTATGATCCGGTCCGTTTTTATAAAAAACCGCCCGTCCGACAGGACGGGCATCTATATAAAACGCGCATTGCGCGTAAAAAAAGAAATTTGAGTTTCCGGTTTTTGTTTTATTTGTCAAACGCCGGGTTTATTGCATAAAAGTTTTTGCTGTCAAGATGATCCTGGACATTTCTGAGAGCTTCGCCGAAACGCTGGAAATGAACTATCTCACGCTCGCGTAAAAATTTTATAGCGTCGCTCACGTCGGGATTGTCGACAAGCCTCAATATATTATCATAGGTAGTGCGCGCCTTTTGTTCTGCCGCCAGATCTTCTGTCAGGTCGGTGATAGGATCGCCTTTTGACTGGAACGTGGTCGCCGAAAACGGTACTCCGCCCGCCGACTGCGGCCACAGTCCGACTGTATGATCCACAAAATACGCAGCAAGCCCCGAATCCTCTATCTGTTCCACCGTCAGGTCTTTTGTCAGCTGACGCACAATCGCGCATATCATTTCTACATGTGCCAGCTCTTCCGTGCCTACAGAAGCAACGGAAATGTTCCGTATCCTGAAAAACGCTGAAAATCCGCATTTTTACGGATTTCGGTTATATACCTTCCGTACCACGGATAAGGTTGTAAGGTATGGCATAAACAATCAGTTTGACTTTGCGGAACACCCTGCGGTTATTCAGCGTGGCGAAAAACGCACTATCAATATATGTGTTGCTGTTCCTGATGTGGCATAAACGGACAAGCCTTTGCACATTGGAATTTAGACGAGATTATAAATATAATGAAAGTGTAAGGAGGACAAGTCTATGAGAGATAAAGCCTACCACGCATATCTGGATAGCCACGAACGACAGTTGGTAATACATAGCCTTGTAGAGCTGAAGAACAGGCTGATACAGGAAGGCAGATACACGGACTGCGTTGACGAGCTGATTTTCAAGGTCGTCAATGCGCCTGTCAAAAAAATGAAAATTGAACATATCTAAGGCATATCACACATAGATTCCAACATCAAGGTGGTACTGACCAATGTGACCTACACAGGAAACCTGCTCCTGCAAAAGGAGTTTATCTCCGACCCAATCTCCAAGCAGCGGAAAAAGAACCGAGGGGAACTTCCGCAGTACTATGTGGAGGACACCCATCCTGCCATAATCGACAAGGCCACTTTTGACTTTGTGCAGGAGGAAATGGCAAGGCGCAGGGAGCTGGGACCGTTGGCAAATAAGAGCCTGAACACATCCTGCTTTACAGGAAAAATCAAATGTCCGTATTGCGGTCAGAGCTATATGCACAACAAGCGGACAGACCGGGGTTACATGGAGTTCTGGAAAAGCGACAGACAGAACTGAAGGAAGAACTGGAGGTCGTGGTTGGCCTGGTAGAGCGGTGCGTGACGGAGAATGCCCGTGTCGCCCTCGATCAGGACGAGTACACGCAGCGTTATAACGGGCTGGTCAGCCGCTATGAAGCGGTCAAGGCACAGTTTGATGATGTAACTCAAACGGTCTCCGATAAAGCCGACCGCAAAAAGCTGCTGGAGCAGTTTCTCCATACGGTGGAGGTGCAGAAGCCGATTGCAGAATTTGACGAACGGCTGTGGTCGAGCCTTGTAGATTTCGTCACGGTGTACAGCGAAAAGGATATCCGGGTAACGTTTAAGGATGGGACGGAGATAGGTGCGTAAAAAGGAAAACAGCGGCCTCACATGAGTAAGGTCGCTGTTCATATCTCCGGTATTAGAAATCCACGTAATCAGGATGCAAACCGGAACCTCCAAAATGTGGCATAGCGTTGATGATGTTCATATCTTCTGCCGTAATTTCAAAGTCAAACACAGCCGTATTTTCCACAATACGAGCAGCCAAATGACAACCTCGAATAAAGAAGGACACATAATCAGCAGTGCGTAAACAACCAGAAAATCCAAACCGCCTGTCTCGTTGGCCGCAATCAATCTATTAATATTGGTGATAAAATATAAATTTATGCTGCAATTTTATCGCCTAACCATTCTGCCTTTTCTTTGC
>CALXGU010000180.1 GCA_944387905.1 uncultured Clostridia bacterium | reverse complement strand
TCTGATATAAAGCTGTATCAGATAAAAACAATAGTTGAAAAAGTAGAAAATGACGCTCTTGAAATAAGTCTGTCAGAGCTATTGGAAAAAGGCTCGAAGCGCGCTAAAATCGGAGGACAGATAAAAAAAGAGGTAAAGACAAAGGAATTCGGACGGATAGCGGCACAGGCTGCAAAGCAGGTCATAATCCAAGGTATAAGAGATGCGGAGCGCGGTTTATTGTATCAGGAATTTGACGGAAAGGAATCGGAAATAGTATCAACAGTAGTGAGTCGTGTAGAGCCGTCGGGCAACGCAACTTTGACAATAGGTAAGAGCGAGGCGATGCTTGTTAAAAATGAGCAGATCCCTGGAGAAGTGTTGAAAGAGGGCGACAGGATAAAAATCTATGTCGTCGAGGTGAGAAAAACTCAGCGCGGACCACAGGTGCTTATTTCCAGGACCCATCCCGGACTGGTAAAACGTCTATTCGAGCTTGAAGTGCCGGAAATATTTGACGGTACTGTGGAAATCAAGTCTATAGCGCGTGAGGCGGGCAGCAGGACAAAAATAGCCGTCTGGTCATCAAATGAAGAGGTGGATCCGGTCGGTGCATGTATAGGCGCTAAGGGAATGCGGATAGCCAATATATGTGATGAACTCAAAGGCGAGAAAATAGATATAATAAAGTACTCTGAGAATCCGGAAGAATATATAACACAGGCGTTGGCACCGGCAAACGTTATAAGCGTAATGGCAAACGAATCGGAAAAGAGCTGTACAGTAGTAGTTTCAGATGATCAGCTCTCTCTTGCGATCGGTAAGGAAGGTCAGAATGCACGGCTTGCGGCAAAGCTTACCGGATATAATAAGATAGATATAAAACCTTTGTCTAAAATCGGGTAAGGTGATAAAATTGGCTAAAACAAAAAAAATACCTATGCGCATGTGTCTGGGATGCCGCGAGATGAAGCCCAAGCGTGAGCTGATAAGGATCGTTATGAATAAAGACGGACAGATATCTCTTGACACTACAGGAAAACTGCCGGGCAGAGGGGCATATATATGTAATAGCCCCGAATGTGCGGCCAAGCTTAGAAAGAACCATGGAATAGAAAAAAATTACGGCTGTAAAGCGGATGAGCAAATCTACATTGATATAGAAAGGGCCTTGACAGGCAATGAAAAATGATATGTTTCTGCAATGCCTGGGACTTGCCAGGCGTGCCGGAAAGCTGTGCTGCGGATTTGACAGCGTGGCAGAGCAAAAGCATTGTTTGAATGTAGTCTTCGTATCTCAAGAACTTTCAGCACGTACTGAAAAAAATCTAATATTTGAGATCGGTGACAAAAGCATAAAAATTGTACACTTAAAATACGGCATGTCTGAGCTGGGTTATGCCATGGGGACAAAACCCGTAGGAATAATAGGAGTCAGTGATAAAGGCTTTGCCGAGCTGCTTATAGGGAAATTACACAGGGAGGTTATTCAATGAGTTTAACAATAAAATATAAAGTGCATGATTTTGCCAAAGACATAGGCAAAAAAAGCACGGAGATACTTGAACTGCTTAATAAATACGAGGAAAAAGAACGTACTCATATGGCCTCGCTTACTGTCGGGGAACTGGATTATCTTTTGAATCACTATACTCTGTTGAACAGTGTGGAAAATTTTGACGCGTTTTTGGAGAAAACAGAGGAAAAGCCTGTCGTAAAAGCAAAAGAGGAAAAGCCTGTCGTAAAGGCAAAAGAGGAGAAAGACGTCAAGCGGCCACAAACTCCCCAAGCTGTAAAAGAGGCTCCCGTCAAAAAGAAGGACGCTGAGCAAAAACAGCAAAAAGCAGAAGCACAGGACAAGACGGACAAAAAAGAAGATAAGCCGCAGCGCCGTGTTCTGCAGCCGGTAAAACAGCTGAAAGAGAAGCCGAAAAAGGAAAAACGTCAGATAAATCCGCAGGATATCACGTTTGAAAAGAAAATACGCGTTGTAGATACAAGAACAACAGATATAAATCTGGGCAAATACGATGAAAAGCTTGACGAGCTTGCCAGCTCTCATGAAAATCGTAAAACGGCATCAACGCAGTCAAAGCAGAAAATAACGAAAAGGAACAATTATCAGGACAACAGATACAGCAAGAAAAAGTCGCATGAAAGTGAGGCTGACCGACTTAAACGTATTGAGCAGCAGCGGAAAAAGGCACAGCTTAAAATTCTTGTACCTGATGAGATATCGGTGGGAGAACTTGCGCACCGAATGAAAGTCAATGTCGCACAGGTAGTTGCGAAGCTGATGAGTATGGGCGTTATGGCGTCAGCCTCACAGAATATAGACTTTGATACGGCGTATCTTATCGGTGAGGAGTTCAGCGTAAAGGTCGAGCGTGAGATAATACTTACGATAGAGGACCGCCTTATAGACGATACTGACGATAAAGAAGAAAACCTTGTTCCGCGTGATCCTGTTGTTGTCGTA
Organism: uncultured Clostridia bacterium; assembly: GCA_944387905.1. Lineage (GTDB taxonomy): Bacteria > Bacillota > Clostridia > Oscillospirales > QAKW01 > RGIG9041. The sequence continues at coordinate 821 of CALXGU010000180.1, read as the reverse complement.
ATGGGTCATGTAGACCACGGTAAAACATCGCTGCTTGATGCAATACGCAAAACCAATGTCGTATCAGGCGAGGCAGGCGGTATCACACAGCATATCGGTGCGTATAAGGTAAAAATCAATGATAAGGAAATAACTTTTCTTGACACACCTGGTCATGCTGCGTTCACCGAAATGCGTGCCAGAGGCGCGGCAGTCACGGATATAGCAATACTTGTTGTTGCCGCTGATGACGGAATAATGCCGCAGACAGTAGAGGCGATAAACCATGCTAAAGCCGCAAAAATACCGATAATAGTAGCAATAAACAAAATGGATAAGGAAGGCGCTGATCCTGATCGCGTCAAGCAGGAGTTGACCGAATACGAGCTTGTACCTGAAGAGTGGGGCGGCGATACCATCTGCGTACCTATTTCTGCGCTTAAAGGAGAGGGAATAGATACATTGCTTGAAATGGTTTTGCTTGTGGCAGAGGTTAATCAGTACCGAGCAAATCCAAACAGACTTGCAAAAGGTACAGTTATAGAGGCATATCTGGATAAGGGCAGAGGTCCTGTATCAACACTTCTTGTCCAAAACGGAACACTTAAAAGCGGAGATATAATAATAGCGGGTTCATCTGTAGGCAGAATACGTGCAATGATAGATGACAAGCATGTTCGCATAACCGAGGCAGGACCGTCGACGCCTGTCGAAATAATAGGACTTTCTGAGGTGCCTCAGGCGGGAGATTCTTTCTTTGTAGTCGAGGACGAACGTCTTGCAAAAGAGCTTGCTGAGCAGCGTAAAGCTGAGGATAAACTAAGACAGCAGAGTCAGTATAC
>CALXGU010000179.1 GCA_944387905.1 uncultured Clostridia bacterium | reverse complement strand
CAAGACACGCCTGATTGCTTAACACGCCGTTCGGATCTACAAAATCTTTTAAAAACACAGGAGTTCCCGCCGCAAAGGTAACAACGGTCATCAATGAAATCACCATGAGAACCGTCAGCACAAATGCGAGCAGTCTTTTAGCTTTACTCATAAAAACATCTTCCTTTCGGGTTTTCTGATAGCTATATTTTTAAATATAACATTACTCATTTATTATAGCAAAGTAGGTTTTCAAAATATATAACCTGATGTTGTATAAATTAAACTAAATGTGTATTTTTTGTTCAATATCCACATAATGTTAAAATTATTGATAATATCTTTATCATATATACAAAAGACAGTATCACGAAATCTGCAGTGTTTATTATTTTATAAAAACGGCTTTACATTTTTGTAAAGCCGTTTTTTAATTTTTCAAAAAGAAATTTTTTATATTTTCAAATATTTCTACGATCGCAAATTTAAATTTCACGCGAGGACTATCGGATTGTGTAGCCATATCCAACGCATCGCCTGTCAATACGTCCGACATTTTTTCTTTGTTATCTTTAGAATCAGATACACCGATACATATATCTGGAAACATCACGCACCAGAAATTCTGCCCCGATGCAGAGCCTATCTGCACATCTACTGTATCATATACTCCCGCCGGAAGTGAGACTCCGTCATAATATCGAGTCGGGAAAAAGCGTTTTCTTACAGTTACGGTCACCTCATCATCACAGCCGCGGCTTGCAAGAATCTCTTCTGCTTTTTCTGCTATCTCTTCACTGTTTTCTTCGGCTCTGTACATTGCCTGCTCTTTTGTCTGCGCACTATAAAACATCTCTGAACACAGCTGTGCTATTCCGTCACGGACAGACATCTTATTCTGCTGATCATACTCGCTGTCAGAATCGGCAACTATATGGAATCTCAAAACGCTGTCACGTATTTCCTGCGCGTCTGTTTCCGATATTGCAACCATAACAGCCATAAATCCAAAAAACACAGCTAACAGCGCCAACGAACATAATATTTTTGCTTTCATATTTTTACCTTCCCGGTCTTTATTTGTTCTGATTATCGACCGGTCCGGCAAAACTTAATCAATTATTTAGAATTCTTCAAAAGCACTCATACAGGGCTTTGCAATATATGAGCATTTACATATTCTGCTTATATGGTTATATGCTTTTTTTGCGGTTTTTTTATTTGTAAAAACTCCGTATACCGCAGAACCTGATCCGCTCATCATTGAGAATATCGCCCCTTGCGAATACAGCGCCTTTTTTATATCTGCTATGACGGGACACTTTTTTATGCTCGCATCCTCAAGCGCATTCCGTGCAGACGCAAAAACATTTTTTATATTTGCACTTTTCAGTCCCGCAATTACCAAATCTGTACTGTTTATCTCAAACACCTCGGGTATACTCAGCGAAGAAAATACCGACGGAGTCGACAGCGACGCTTTTGGCTTGACTATTACAAACCAGCATTCAGGCAGCGATTCAAGAGGCGTGATCTTTTCTCCTATCCCCTCGCACAGCGCAGTTCCGCCGTAAATGAAAAAGGGTATGTCAGCTCCTATCTTTTCAGTGAGTTTCACCCTCTCATCTTTAGGCATTTCGACATTATACAGCCTGCACAGCCCCTCCAGTACCGCGGCGCCGTCAGAACTCCCGCCGCCAAGACCCGCGCCGCTGGGAATGTATTTCTTCAGACGGATATACACTCCCCCGTCTATGCCGACTCTGTCAAAAAAAGCCGCTGATATCTTATGCGCTATATTCCTATGGTCTGTAGGTATATACGGCAGATTGCAGCTTATTTTTATCTGCGGACTGTCCAGCTTTTCCATTTTTATTATATCGCTTAAAGTGACGGTCTGCATAACAGTACGCAGCAAATGGTATCCGTCATCACGCCTGCCTGTGAGATCAAGACATATATTTATTTTTGCATGAGATTTTAAAGTTATCACAAGCTGCCTATAAACTTTCTCAAGCGCCCCAGCGCAAGCTCTATATTCTCTACCGAATACGCATATGATATACGCAGGAAACCTTCACCGCTGCCGCCGAATGCACTTCCCGGAACAACTGCAAGCCGCTGTTCCCTCAGCAGCCGTTCGCAGAACTCATCGCTTGTAAGTCCGTAAGCAGAAATATCGGGGAATATGTAAAACGCACCGAACGGCTCAAAGCAGGACAGACCCATATCCCTAAGGCCGGACAAAATCAGCTTGCGTCTACTGTCATATTCCTGACGCATGCTTTCTATATCACCATCGCCGTTTTTGAGCGCCTCCAATGCAGCATACTGGCTTGTCGTAGGCGCGCTCATGATACCGTACTGATGCACAAGCGTCATCTTTTTGATCACAGGCCGCGGCGCTGCCGCAATCCCCAGTCTCCAGCCCGTCATGGAAAAGGCCTTGGAAAAACCGTTTATTATGATGGTGCGCTCCTGCATTCCGTCTATGTTTGCTATGCTTACATGTCTTGAACCGTAAGTAAGCTCCGCATAGATCTCATCGGAAAGCACCATTATATCTGTGCCCCTTAGCACTTTGGCTATGGAATTCAGGTCGCGTCTTGTCATTACCGCACCGGTAGGATTATTGGGAAACGGCAGTATCAGCAGCTTTGTTTTGGGAGTTATCGCCTTTTTTAAAGCCGAGGCGGTAAGTTTGAAATCGTCCTCTTTTTTTGTAACTATCGGAACCGGTGTCCCCCCGGCAAGAACTGTTATCGGCGAATAGCACACAAACGACGGTTCCGGCACAAGGACCTCATCTCCCGGATTTATAAGCGTACGTATTGCCAGATCTATCGCTTCGCTTCCGCCTACAGTTATCAATATTTCATCTTCCGCGTAATCAAGATTAAATCTGCGCTGAAGATAACGGCAGGTCTCCTGTCTAAGCTCACGCATGCCGGAATTGGCAGTATACTTTGTGCGTCCGTGTTCAAGGGATTCGATTCCGGCTTCACGGATATGCCACGGAGTCTGAAAATCAGGCTCACCGATCGAAAGCGACAAAACACCGTCATACTCTGCCGCTATGTCAAAAAACTTGCGTATGCCGGACGGCTTTATGGTTTTTACTTTATCGGAAAACAGATTGTCGTAATTCATCATATATTATATAAGCCGCGCATGTCCTCTTCGGACACATCATAGCTTATTCCCTTGTCCTTATATTTTTTCAGCACAAAATGAGTCGCCGTTGAAAGCACCCCGTCCATTGGAGCCAGTTTCTGAGACACAAACAGCGCGACTTCGGTAAGAGTCCTGCCTTCTATGGAAAGAAGTA
>CALXGU010000178.1 GCA_944387905.1 uncultured Clostridia bacterium | reverse complement strand
AGCGACAGATCATAGCCGTTGCTTTCCACTCGTTTCGGATAAGTAATGGCATATTTTATGGGCAGATACATTTTAGGTACACCCATCTGCGCAATGACCGAATTGTCTTCAAATTCAACAGCGGAATGAACAATACTTTCCTTGTGAACTACAACTTCTATGTCATCAACGTTTACATTAAAAAGCCACTTGGCTTCTATTACCTCCAAGCCCTTATTCATCAAAGTGGCGCTGTCAATTGTTATTTTTTTGCCCATTGACCAATTAGGATGCATGAGAGCGTCACTTTTTTTTACGTTTTTCAATTCACTCGTGGTTTTTCCGAAGAACGGACCTCCTGATGCCGTAAGGATTATTTTTTTGACTTTATTGCCCATCCTTCCGTTTAAACACTGAAATATAGCACTGTGTTCAGAGTCAACAGGTATTATCCGGCAGCCGTATTCATCAGCCATGGGCATAATTATATGGCCTGCACACACAAGCGTCTCTTTGTTCGCAAGACCTAATCTTTTTCCTGCTTTTATAGCAGCGATTGTAGGAATAAGACCAATCATACCTGACATTGCAGTTATAACAGTCTCCGACAAAGGGTATTGCGCCACCTCAACATTGCCCTCCTGTCCGCACATGACACGAGCAGAAGTGTCAGCAAGACGCAGCTTAAGCTCTGAATAATATTTTTCATCATATACGCTTACAAGCTTTACTCCGAATTTGCGTGCCTGCTTTTCAAGCAGGTCTATATTGCTGTTTGCGCATATTGCATTGACACCGATATTCAGATCGCTGCATACTTCAAGCGTTTGTCTGCCGATGGAACCTGTTGAACCTAAAATAGATACTGTTGTCATGTTCAAATAACCTTAATACAAAAATTCCTTAAATGTTATCAGCATATAGAAAAACGGAGAAAGGAATATAAGACTGTCAAGCCTGTCAAGAACCCCGCCGTGTCCCGGAAGAAGATTACCAAAATCTTTTATTCCGTAGCTGCGTTTTATATATGAAAATGCCAGATCTCCGATCTGTCCTACAACAGAACATATAAGCGCATACAACAAAGCAAGCGGTAAATTATAATCAGTTCCGCTTACACTTTTGTAAATCGCCAGCGCTGCATATGTGACAGCAACAGATACAAGCGTTCCGCCCACAGAACCCTCTATTGTTTTTTTAGGACTGATGTTTGGAGCAAATCTGTGCTTTCCGAAAGCCATACCGGTTAGATAGGCAAATACATCAGTAGCCCATGAAAAACATACGATTACCAAAATCATATAAAACAGACCGTGTTCATTTATCTTTCTAAGTAATATTATGTTTGATAAAAAGCAAGTTATGACAAGCGATACAAACATAATAGTAGCAGCATCATTGAACTTTATTTTTGTAAAATTCAGCATTGACACAATAATAAATGAGATCATATAAATAAAAGTCAAAATAATAATCAGATAATACGGACTTTTATTAAGCTGTTCTGTAAGCAAAAAAGAGAGAGGCACTAAGAAAGCATAGATCAGACTCGGTATCATAAATCTTTTTGACTTGGCAAAGCCAATTGCATTTATAGCTTCATATATACACATCATGGATATAAGTGAAACAGTAAATTCAAAAAGTGTGTCAAAAAACGAAGCTATTACCATTACGGCAAAAATAGCCAAAATCAAAAAAGAAGTGAAAAGTCTTGTTATAAAGTTTTTCATATTCCCCCGAATCTCCTGTTCCTTTGCTGATAATCATAAATGGCTCTTTCCAGATGCTGAGGCTTAAAGTCGGGCCACAGAACATCAGAAAACCACAGTTCTGCATATGCAGACTGCCACAGCAAAAAATTGGAAAGCCTTTGTTCCCCGCTCGGACGTATTATTAGATCAACACTGTCTATATCCTCATAATATAGAAATTTCCCGAAATTCTGAGCAGTTATATCGTCTACGCTCAGCTTATCGTTAACACAACTGTCGGCAATTTTTTTAACAGCTGAAATTATTTCCTGTCTTCCTCCGTAGTTCAAAGCGATGTATAAAGTCGTATCTTCAAATTGCTTTGTCAGATCCATAACAAGATCCATTTTTTTCAGAAGACGTTCATTTATTCTGTCTCTGTCGCCCAAAAATCTCACACGCACCTTTTGATTCATAAAATCATCAAGAGCCTCGTCTATCATTTGATCCAGCAACTGCATTATTCTGTTTACTTCTTTTTCCGGGCGTTTCCAATTCTCAGTAGAAAATGCGTAAACCGTAAGATTTTTCAATCCCATATCTTTAGCATAAAAGACTATGTTTTTAAACACTTTTACGCCCGCGGCATGACCGGCAGTTCTCGGAAGACCGCGTTTTTTGGCCCACCTTCCGTTGCCGTCCATTATTATACCGACATGATTGGGAAGACAGCTTCTGTCTGCTAAAAACTTATTTTTTTTAAAAACCGGCATTAATATGCTGCTCCTTAAACTGCCATTATTTCTTTTTCTTTTTCAGAAATTATTGCATCAACTTTTTTGATATATTCATCGGTCATTTTTTGTATATCATTTTCCGATGCCTTTAAATCATCTTCGGTGATTTCACGATTTTTTTCCATTTTCTTATATTTTTCAATATTATCACGTCTGATATTTCTGATAGCGATTTTTGTATCTTCGCCGTATTTTTTCGAATCTTTTACAAGCTCACGGCGACGCTCTTCTGTTGGCTGAGGAAACAAAAGACGGATCACCTTACCGTCATTGGCAGGATTAATGCCGACATCGGATGCCTGGATAGCTTTTTCTATTTCCTTTATAAGTGAAACATCCCACGGCTGAATCACCAGCATACGCGGCTCCGGAACACTTATTGCTGCCACTTCGTTTATTTTAGACATAGTTCCGTAGTACTCGACTTTTACCTTATCAAGCACAGCGGCATTGGCTCTGCCTGCTCTCAGGGTATGCAGCTGTTCGTTAAGCACAGCAAGCGCCTTATTCATTTTTTCTTCAATTTCAGGGTACTTACTCGACATGGGTTGTTCCTCCTCTGTGTACTATAGTTCCTATTTTCTCGCCTTTTAAGGCGCGAATTATGTTGTCAGGATCCGAAAGATCAAATACCAGTATAGGTATATTATTATCATTGCACATTGCCGCAGCAGGCATATCCATTACTTTAAGTTCATCTTTAAGCACATCGATAAAGCTGAGCTCGCTGTATTTTTTGGCTGTCGGATCTTTCTTCGGGTCAGATGTATACACACCGTCAACGTTTGTTGCTTTAAATATTATATCCGCATCCACCTCAGCGGCTCTGAGCGCCGCAGCCGTATCTGTTGAAAAAAACGGGT
>CALXGU010000177.1 GCA_944387905.1 uncultured Clostridia bacterium | reverse complement strand
TTATCGTGCTGTGGGATACTTTGCTTATTTATCGGGTATTGATGCACAAGACAAATCGGCAATAGCAGAAATGCTTTCGGATATCGAAATAGATATTAAGTATGTTGACGGCGAACAGCATGTCTTTTTAAACGGCAAAGATGTTTCCGACGCCATACGTATGCATATTGTGAGTGATTATGCGTCAAAAGTTGGCGCAGTAACTCAGGTACGTAATTTTCTGCTTGATATGCAGAGGAATTTAGCGGAAAAATATGATGTCGTGATGGATGGCAGAGATATAGGCACCGTTGTACTTCCTGATGCGCAATTGAAAATATATCTTACCGCCAGTGCTCAGGATAGGGCTCAAAGAAGATACAGAGAGCTTTCTGAAAAAGGCCAGTCAGTATCGTTTGATAAAATACTTGACGATGTTATTGAGCGTGACAAACGCGATATGACAAGGGAGATAGCTCCCCTTAAAATCGCAAATGATGCGGTGACGGTTGATACTACCGGCAATACTTTTGATCAGTCTTTGGAATTGCTAAGTAAACTTATCAAGGAGCATATAAAATGAACTTTTACAGCTTTGCAAAGTGCGTAATAAGACCAATAGCTTTTGTGTTTTTTCCGGTCAAGGTACACGGTGACATAAATGAAATGCCTTATGACAGCGGAGTGGTTTTGTGCGCTAACCACATATCGTTTTTAGATGTTATTTTTTTGGGATTGACATTCAAACGTCAGATTCATTTTGTCGGAAAAGAAAAATATGCAAATAATTTTATACTAAAGCCCTTGTTTAAACTGTTGGGATCATTTGGTATAAATACGGAAAAGCCAGATATAGACGCAATAAAAAGATGTATTAACGTTGCGTCAAACGGTGAGGTCTTGGGAATTTTTCCGGAAGGTACAAGGATCCTGAACGGAAAGGTCTCAAATCCGATGCCGGGAGTTATAATGATCGCTCAGAAATCAAAAGCTCCGATATTTTACGCCAGAATCTCTCCCAAGTACGGAAAATTCAGACTGTTTTGCAGAACGGATGTATATGTTGGCAAGATTATAACGACAGCAGAGTTGGGTGTGGTCAACGGAAGAGGAAGCGAATATAAGGAAGCGTCGAAAAAGCTTATGCAGCTTGTATATTGTTTAGGTGAAAAATGTCAGTAGAAGTAATTAAGCATGCGGGATTTTGCTTTGGAGTGTCCAGAGCGGTAAAATTATTGAAAAATGAAATAGAAAACAGCATAAATTCAGATGTCTATACTTTAGGTGAGATAATACATAATCCCGATATAATACAAGAGTTTGCAGACGCTGGAGTTAAGATCGCAAATAGAGCAGGTGATGTACCAAGCGGTGCAACAATAGTTGTCAGAGCCCATGGCGTCACATTAGATGAAATGGATAAGTTGAAAAACAGTGGAGCTGAAATTGTTGATGCCACATGTCCGTTTGTTGCCAAAATTCACGAAATCGTAAAAAAAGACAGTTACGAGGGCAATGTTATTTTTATCGGCGGGGATGCCTCGCATCCGGAAGTGGAAGGAATAAGAAGCCGCGCAGAAATAAGCAGAGTATTCAGCAATTGTGCACAGCTGAACGAATTGTTGTCAAAAGAGCCGGATTTATTGTTGAAAACTGCTACATTTGTTTGGCAAACCACTTTTAATTTAAATGAATATGCTAAATGCTACAATTTTGTTAAAAAAACATTTAAAAACGCGAAAATTTATGATACAATATGTAATGCGACAGAATTGCGGCAAAAAGAAACTATGATTCTCGCACAAAAATCAGATGTGATGATAATTATAGGCGGCCGAAATAGCTCAAACGCGAATAAATTATATGATGTCGCCAAACGTTTTTGCAACAATACTTTTTTTGTGCAGAACGCAAAAGAAATACCAATAAACTTTATATATAATTCTAAAAATATTGGTATTGCGGCTGGTGCTTCGACTCCTGACCGCATAATTGAGGAGGTAAAACAACATATGTCTGAACTGACAAACAACACAACGGTTAATGAGGATATGACCTTCGAGGAGATGCTTGAAAATTCCTTAAAAAAAGTTATTGCTACGGGTGACAGAGTCAAAGGAATCGTAGTCGGTGTTAATCCCGCTGAAGTGAAGGTCGACCTTGGAACCAAGCAGTCAGGATTTATAACTAAAGAAAATTTTTCCGCTGATCCGTCAATAGATTTGACTACAGCTGTTAATATAGGTGATGAGATCGATTGTGTCGCTCTGCGTGTAAACGATGTCGAAGGTACTATTGCTTTGTCAAAGAAACGCGTTGATTCCATGAAGGGCTACGAAGAAATTGAAAAAGCGTATGAAGATAAAAGCGTACTTGAAGCAGAAGTCAAAGAGGTTTCTGACGGCGGGCTTGTTATATTAGTTAACAATGTTCGTGTTTTCATACCTAGATCGCTTACAGGTAAACCTGCATCATTTGATCTTAATTCTCTTAAAGGTGAAAAGGTTCAGTTCAATATAATTGAATTTTCACAGAACCGCGGACGTAAAAAGGTTATCGGCTCAATGAAAGCTATTGAAAGTGAAAAGCGTAGAGCGGCAAGAAAAGAATTCTGGGAAAATGCTGCTGTGGGCGACAGATTCGAGGGTACTGTTAAATCTCTTACGACTTTCGGAGCTTTTGTGGATTTGGGCTGCGTTGACGGTCTTTTGCATATTACAGAACTGTCATGGAAAAAAATCGGTCATCCGTCCGATGTCGTAAATGTCGGGGACAAGATATCTGTTTATATAAAAGAAATTGATAAAGAAAATAAAAAGATATCATTGGGATATAAGGATCCTGATGCTGATCCGTTTGTACTGTTTACAAATAATAATAAGGTCGGGGATGTCATAAAGGTTAAAATAGTAAGTTTAATGCCGTTCGGCGCTTTTGCTAATATAACAGACGGCGTGGACGGTCTTATACATATTTCTCAGCTCTCTGACAAGCGCGTAAACAAGCCGTCAGATGTTGTCGCTGTAGGAGACGAAGTTGAGGTTAAAATTGTCGATATCAATACTGAAACCAGAAAAGTCGGGCTTTCCATGCGCGCACTTATCGAAGAAAACAAAGCAGCAGAAGAGAGCACTGATGTAGTTGAGGATACAGCTGATTACGTTGTGGCAACTGCTGATGACGAAAACAGGACTGAGGACACTGTTGTGAGCGATGACAATACACCTGAAACAACAGAAGCGGAATAATTAATTTAGTAATAAAACACAGCCGCAGTAATTTTGCTGAGGCTGTGTTTTTTAATTATTCATTCATTTTTATTCATTACTTTTTTTAGGAATAAGCTCATTTCTGTATTTATTAGTAGGA
>CALXGU010000176.1 GCA_944387905.1 uncultured Clostridia bacterium | reverse complement strand
CCTTTTCATTGGGCATTCATAAAAAATGAATAAAAAGGTCAGTTATGCATACCAATACTTATCTCGGACAGAGACAATAAAAAAGGCAGCACAGCTGCCTTTTTTTGTTTTTCGATTTTCTTTTATTGTGCCGGAGACTGAAAGCCAAACCCGATACGGAATTATCTATCCCGGAAATTCTATGCGCCGGCCTCGAGTTTTGGAAGTCAGTTTCTATCGTATTTTCGCTCTCGGTTTCGCTGCGGTAAAGCGCTGATTTGTGTCTGCAGACATGAAAAAAAGGGCAGTCATTTTCCCGGCTGCCCTTGAGTTTTTTTATAATTACTCCACTAAATCGAAAATAACGATCGTGTTATCCAGCCACTCAGTTGTGATTTTGAGATACACAGAATCAGAGTTGTTTTCAACAGTGTAAATTTCGCCCGCGACATCAAATACAGAAACAAATTCGCAATTATTTTGTGGTGTATTTCCTTCTGCATGGGTAATATTTCCGTACAAGACAATATCATCGGGAAGTTCCTTTACGATCGCCGCTCCTTTTCGCCATTCATATAAATGATTATTTACCATGACCGTAGGATAGATTTGAAGTGCTCCCGGAAGTGTACCTTCAGCATTGATTTCGTTTTTAACTGCCCGGAATACGGTGCCGGGGATCAGTGTAAAAACAATTATCAGTATTACACATAAGCAAGCCGCTGCTGCTACCCATTTCACCCAAACAGGCTTCTTTGCTTCGTGATATGTCCGCGCGTTATTGATATGCTTCTCATCGATGTCGCCGAGAACTTCATACAGTTTTTCGTCAGTCATAGTTCAAAGCCTCTTTCTGAAAGAAAATCGTGCAGTTTCAGCCGGATGCGGGACAGGGTCATTTATACCGCTCCGTCATTCATGTTGTGCCGGACAGCGATTTCTGAAATGCTGTCTGTGTACCAGTATCGACTGATAAAAATACTTCTTTTCTTTGGTGAAAGACGATCCAGAAATGTATCAATGGCTTTCGTAAGTTCCTTTTGGTAAAATGCCTGCTCAACATCATCCTTACCGGACACTAAGTCGGAAAGTTCCTGCAGAACCATAGACAATTCCCCGCCGCCTCGTTTGCCGGTCCTATTGTATTTGTACCTGTTAAACGACAGGTTTCTTGTGATTTTTCCAAGGAATGCGCGCAGGTTGTTTGGTCTGTGGGGCGGCACGGAGTTCCATGTGCTTAAGTATGTATCGTTGACACATTCTTCGGCATCTTGTTTATTGCCCAGTATGTTCATCGCAATCGAGGTACAATAGTTTCCGTATTTATCAGATGTAGCATGGATCGCCTGCTGTTTCTATCCCAGTATAGCTGGACTATCTGTACATCATCCATCCGTTTTCACCTCAGTTTTTAGTTTGCCTTTTCACCTATATACACAACATTTGAACTTAAATCTCACATATTTTTCAAACTTTTTTCTATCCAAAATAAAGTATCGTCTTCTCTGCTGTATACAGTGATAGGACTGTCATCCGGCTGTGGATGACAGTCTTATCGGTGACGCGAAGCCAAACCCGGACTATTTCTTGAACGAGTACTGCGTCAGAGATTTAAAATGCTCTTGTGCCTTTACAAGACATGATACAAATTCCGGCTTGTTGGGCGAATCGGGCCAGAACTGAGTCTCAAGACAAAAAGCGTAGTATTTTGTTAACGGTTTTTTATTCTTTCCCTCCGGCTCGTCAAGACAGCCTGAGGTATAGAGCTGTACACCGGGCAGGTCTGTCGAGCAGGTCATCGTTATGCCGCTTTCCGGGCAGTATGCCGTTATTGCATCACGCTTGAACTGCCTGTCACGACCCAGAACGAAATTGTGGTCATAGCCCTGTCCGAGCTTGATCTGGCTGTCATCGCTTTGTATGTCCCTGCCGATAGGCTTTGCGGTACGGAAATCAAACGGCGTGCTTTCCACGTCCTGCAGCTGTCCTGTGGGTATCAGCAGGCTGTCGACAGGTGTTATCCGATCAGATTTTATTGTGAGCTGTGTAGTCAGACAGTCTTTTGAACCGAGATTGAAATACGCATGGTTTGTAAAATTCATCACTGTATCCTTGTCGGATACGGCGTCATAGCTTATGCTCAGCGTATCGTCTTTGACTGTAAATATTACGGACAGGCTGAGATTACCGGGATATCCGCCTTCGCCGTCAGGGGAAGATATCGTAAATTCGACCGAATTGCCGTCGATCTGACGGCCTTTATACAGTCTGTGCGAAAAACCGCAGTTTCCGCCGTGCAGGCTGTTGCAGCCGTTATCGTTTTTATCTACATTATAGCGTATGCCGTCTATTGTAAAGCCTGCTCCGCCTATGCGGTTTGCGTACCGACCTACGGTGGAGCCCTGATACGATCCGCCGTTTATGTATCCCTCAAGACTGTCGTAACCGGCAACACAGTCTGTACCGTCAAAAAATATATTGTGTATTGTAGCGCCGTACTCCATTATATTCACTTTCAGTCTGCCGTCGCTTATCGTATATTCCGTAACGTCACAGCCGTTCAGGCTTCCTATTATTTTTGTCTCTACCACTGCTTGTTCCTCCTTTGTTTTCTAAGTTAATTATAATAAACGTCCTTGTTTTGTCAACAGTTTGCTGATATAATCTTATAAACGGAGGTAGGTATTATGGTAAACATAGGCAATGAATGGGACAGGCTTTTGGCGGATCAGTTCCAATCGGAATATTATCAGGATCTGCGCCGGTTTTTAAAATATGAATATTCACACTATACCGTATACCCTCATATGAACGATATATTCAACGCGCTGCGGGCGACTGATTACAAAGACGTAAAGGTCGTGCTGCTGGGACAGGATCCGTATCACGGTCCGGGACAGGCTCACGGTATGTGTTTTTCTGTACGTGACGGAGTAGAGCCTCCGCCGTCGCTTGTCAATATCTTTAAGGAGCTCAAGAGCGATATGGGGATAGACCCGCCGCAGAGCGGCAATCTGACCAAGTGGGCTCAAAACGGTGTGCTGCTGCTCAATACCGTGCTCACAGTTCGGGCAGGACAGGCGGGCTCGCACAGGAATCGGGGCTGGGAAAAGCTTACGGACCGCATCATACAGCTGCTCAACGACAGGGAAAAACCGATGGTGTTCATGCTTTGGGGCAGACCTGCCAGACAGAAGGCGGAGCTTATAACAAACCCTGCGCATCTGATACTTGAGTGCGCGCACCCTTCGCCGCTGTCGGCTTATAACGGTTTTTTCGGATGTCGGCACTTTTCCAAGGCATCTGCGTTTCTAAAACAGAACGGAATGGAAATGGACTGGAGACTGTAAGTTTTTTCTTGACTTTAATATGCATCGGTTGTATAATCTTATCGAAAAAAGGGGAGCGG
>CALXGU010000175.1 GCA_944387905.1 uncultured Clostridia bacterium | reverse complement strand
AAACTGTACAAGAGCCGCGATAACAAGAATAAACGCTATGGTTCTCAGATACTCCAGCTTTGCGGGAATAAGGATAAAGTGATAGACAAGCCATGTGATAAGTGAAGACAGAGTCATTATAAATGTTACCGCAAGACCCATGCCTACAGCTGTATCAGTCTTTTTTGATACGCCTAAGAACGGACAGATACCCAAAAATTTAACAAGGCATAAATTTTCTATCAGTATCGCGTTGATGGCCAGTACAAAAATAGACGAAAGAGAAATTTCCATTATTTTGCACCGTCCTTTCTGCCTTTAAGAAACTGCACAAGGGCGATAAAGAACCCGAGCACGAGAAAACCGCCCGCCGGCAGAGCGAATATAGTCAGCGGCACGGCGCCTCCGAATAATTCAAAACCGAGCAGAGTCCCGCTGCCGAGGATCTCTCTGACTGTTGCGACACAGCTCAGAGCTATCGTAAAGCCAATACCCATTGTCAGGCCGTCAAGAGCGCTTGGCAGAGGCTTGTTCTTTGAAGCAAAGCTTTCTGCCCTTGCGAGTATTATGCAATTAACGACTATAAGCGGTATAAAAAGTCCCAGAGAATTTGACAGAGCAGGAACGAACGCCTGCATGAGCAGGTCTATCATCGTGACAAAACCTGCGATAATAACGATATATGCCGCTATTCGTATTTTTTGAGGGATAAGCTTTCTGAGCAGGGAGATGACGAAATTAGAGCAGATCAGCACAAAAGTGGCGGCAGCTCCCATTCCGAGTGCATTTAGCAGTGATGTGGATGTCGCAAGAGTGGGGCACATTCCCAAAAGCTGAACAAAGGTGGGGTTGTTATTGACAATACCCTCTTTCAAAAAATCGGTAAATTTAATTTTATCAGCCATCAGTTTTCACCTCCGGAAATCTGTGCGGCAACGGTAAGAGCCGCGTTGATGCCTCTTAAGAAAGCGCTTGAGGATTTTGTGGCGCCGCTTATTGTTTGTATTTCATCCTTTGAAGGAGCAGAGGATACTCCGGTTATCTTACCGCTTTTTCCGACAAACTGCGACAAAAACCCTTCGTCCTGTATTTTCGTTCCTATGCCTGAGGTCTCCGACATTGATACTATCTGGGTGTCCGTGACCTCTAAATCATTGTCGATGCCGACTATTGTCTCTATTTCTCCGCCGTAGCCCTTAGGACTGACTTTGACGCAGAAGCCTATGTATTCGTTATTGCTTTTTGCACGCCAGACACCGTCTACGGCGACTTCTTTTCCGTCGTCGGAGATAATACTGCCGCCGGTATATTCATATTGTTCAAACTCGTCAGCCAAAGGCATGACCGCTTTCAGAGACTCAGCGGTTTTCTGCTCGTTTCGGCGTGTGATTTCGGGGGCTGTTATCGCGTTGACAAGCGATACAAGAGCCGCGGTTATTCCGGCGATAAGACAGAGCGTCACTGCAAGACGCAGTATATCACTCTTTGGCTTTTTTGAAGAACTTTGCATATTTGTTCTCGCCTCCGAACTTGGTTGGAATTGTGTGCTTGTCAATAAACCATGTCAGGAAATTCATCAGAAGTATGGCAAATGACACGCCTTCCGGATACCCTCCGAAATATCTTATAAATACTGTCAGCAGACCGCAGCCGATACCGTAAATTATCCTGCCTTTGGGAGTGACAGGGCTTGTTGCATAGTCTGTAGCCATAAAGATGGCGCCCAGCATAAGTCCGCCGCAGAACAGGTTGTATGACATAAACTGCAGTCTGGTTATATTTGTCATATGTGGGAAAATAAAAGTAATGACGGCAACTGTACCCAGATAAGATACAGGTATATGCCAGGTTATGACCCGCTTGTACAGCAGATATAAGCCTCCGATTATAAGCAGTATTGCCGACGTTTCGCCCAAACAGCCGCCGACAGTACCGATGAAAGCAGAACTTAAAGGAACATTGCTCAGTATTGAAGCATCTGCATTTTTCAGGTAAGAGAGCGGTGTCGCGCTTGAGACTACATCTACATTTGCAAAAAGCGGAAGAGAAGCTGCGGTTTTGTTTACAGCGGTTGATGCGTCTATCCATGTCGTCATATAAGACGAAAAAGACAGAAACAGAAATATTCTTCCGCACAAAGCCGGGTTAGCAATGTTTTTGCCCAGACCCCCGTACAGCATTTTTACAACGATGATGGCAAATGCCGCGCCTATCACAGGCAGATATATAGGTACCGTAACCGGCATATTGAATCCCAATAGAATACCCGTTACTACCGCAGACAGGTCATTTACGGTACGGCCCTTTTTAAAAATAATATCGTACAGGAACTCGAAAAGTACGCATGAAAGAACACTTACAGCAATAATTATCAGAGCGCGGAATGAAAAGAATAAAATCGCGCCCAGCATTGCCGGCGTAAGAGCGATTATGACATCCCGCATTACCGAGGATACCGTTTTTTCGCTTTTTATATGCGGAGAAGAGGATACATAGTAAAGATCACTCAATTTTTATTCACCTGCCTTTTTCTGTTTTCCATTACGTTTTGTTTTGCAAGACGCATATATTGAACCAGCGGTATTTTAGCAGGGCAGGTGAAAGAACAGCAACCGCATTCGATACAGTCTGACGCATTCAGTTTATCACAGCTGTCAAAATCACGCAGTTTTGTATACATTCCAATATAATTTGGTGTAAGATTCATCGGACAGACACTGACACAGCTGCCGCAGCGTATGCAGGTTGTATTGTCATAGTTTTGATCGCTGCTGTCTTCGATAAAGCACAAAAGACCGGATGTGCTTTTGATTACCGGCGCATCAAGCGAGTACTGTGATATGCCCATCATCGGTCCGCCCATTATTATTTCTTTTGTGTCATCTTTTAAACCGCATGCCTCAAGTACGCATGTAAACGGGGTGCCGAGTCTTACGTTGAGATTTTTAGGAGCGGCAACACCGTCGCCGGCGACCGTGACGATACGCCGAATTACCGGAGTACCCGTGACCACTGCGCGGTATACCGCGCAAACAGTGTCGACGTTGAAGATACAGCAGCCGACGCTTGACGGTAATTTTCCGGACGGTACTTTTCTGTTGCAGACTGCTTTTATAAGCTGTTTTTCGCCGCCCTGAGGATATTTGGCGCGCAGTACGACTACTTTTATACCGGTTTTGTGTGTCGCCTTATTGAGCACTTTTATAGCTTTTGGCTTGTTGGATTCAATGCCTATGTATGCGTTTTTCAATCCGAAAATTTGTCTTAGTATATTTATCCCTTCGATAAGTGCGTCTTTGTCTTCCAGGATAATGCGGTTGTCATTTGAAAGGTACGGCTCACACTCGGAAGCGTTTATTATAAGAGTGTCTATATTGTCTTTGATCGCCGACTGTATTTTTACGTGTGTGGG
>CALXGU010000174.1 GCA_944387905.1 uncultured Clostridia bacterium | reverse complement strand
CTTAAATAAACAGTAATACAATAGTATAAAGTTGTTATGCCTATCCACAAAATACAAAGAGAATTAAGGGCAAATAAACCGAAACTCATTTGTTCAGCTTTGCATTGTGCAGTATGAGAGATAATTGTCATAAAAGCCTTTAACTGCAATACTTTGTTGACCTTTTCGGTATTGAAAAAGTTATACTCAATGCTATGCTTTTGCTATATTGCTTGCGGTGTCAGTATTACGCTTGCTGAACAACCAAGAACAATCTTTAAAAAATGAATATCCTATTATGTACGTCAGTATAAAAGGAGATATTGATGAGAAAATTAAATATTTTAATCAACCCAATGTAACTGAAGCACTTTTTAAAAATTATAACCAAAGACTTGCTAAAATAAAACAAAATATTCCTATAACATATTCATGTTACGTTGAAAGCGGTGTTGATACGTATACAAAAGATGAGTACGAAAAGTTTGAAACAGCATACAAAAAAATCATTCAAACGGACAATATTAAATTCGTATACGTTGACAAAAATTCTCCTGAAGAAGATCCGACTATTCCTTTATCATATTAAAATTTATTTACAATTGCAATGCACAACATCATCATGAAAGGGAATATATCCAAAGCAAAAGAATACAGGACAGAGCTATCAGAATTGATAGCTCTGTTTTTACATAATGTGAAAGTAAAGCTTGGTAATGTAACTATATTGACAATTATGTTGATAAATTGTATTATAAAATTATTGATCATATAGTAATTTTAATGCCGATGGATTTTGGTATGCATATAAATAAAGGAGATAATTATGTGGTACACAACGTTTGAAGCAATTCTGTCATATAAATACAGCGAAATACATAAAAAAGTCGCAGATGAAATAACAAAACTGTATAAGGACAGGCATAATATTGACATATTTAAAATTTTGTTTCAGTATGACGATACTATGAAGATGCTTGACGGCTATGAGGGAAAACAAGTTTATCCTACGGAAAAAAGTAAAATATTTCAATTATTTATTTTTTTCACGACAAATAAGCAATATCATAAAGAAAGGGTATCAATTATTTTATTAATTACAATTGATAAAATACGCAAAGTGTGATATACTTTGCTAAATATCGTCTAGAAGGAAAATCGATGCTTGATTTTTTACAAAGTATATCCAAAGAAGTTTACGTTTTTTTAGTGTCCATGCTGCCCATATTGGAATTGCGTGCTGCAATTCCGATAGGCGCGGCATTGGATATGAGCATTTTCGAATGTTATATAATAAGTGTTTTGGGCAATCTTCTGCCCATCCCCTTTATACTCATTTTTATAAAAAAAATAATAGAGTATATGAGCGTTTCAAAGATAAAGCTGTTTAACAGGGTATCAAATTTTCTTATCCAAAGGGCTGATAAACGCAGCGATAAGGTAAATAAATATTCATTGCTGGGACTGTTTATTTTTGTTGCGATTCCGTTGCCCGGTACTGGAGCATGGACGGGAGCGCTTATCGCATCGCTGATGGAAATGCGTTTTAAAAAAGCAATGCTGTCTATTTCAGCCGGTGTACTTGTTGCGGGTGCTGTCATGTGTGCGGCAAGCTATGGTGTTGTGTCGTTTCTTAAAATATTTGCTTGACAAATGGAGTATGGTGTCATATAATAACTTAATGTAAATTATTAATACTGTACTTTTATCAAGAGCGGCGGAGGGACAGGCCCTGTGAAGCCCGACAACCTGCATTTTGTAAGGTGTCAATTCCTGACAGATAAATGATTGCCGCTCTGATTGCAGGGCGGTTTTTTAATGCCCGGAAAGGAAAAAATGCCAAGAAAATATTATTTTACATCAGAATCGGTAACAGAAGGACATCCTGATAAAATCTGTGACAGAATATCCGATTCGATATTGGACGCGATATTGGAGCAGGATAAATATGCCCGAGTCGCATGTGAGACTACGGTCACAACAGGCGTGGTGCATATAATGGGAGAAATAACTACTAGTGCAAATGTCGATTATGCTAAAATTGCCAGACAGGCGATAAAAGAGGTCGGCTATGATGATCCGTCTATGGGTTTTGACGGCAACAGCTGCGCAGTGATTGTTTCAGTAGATAATCAGTCTGCCGATATAGCTATGGGAGTCGATAGATCAGATGCTGTAAATGATGCTGATAAAATAGGCGCGGGAGATCAGGGTATGATGTTCGGCTATGCGTGTGATGATACTCCTGAGCTGATGCCGGTAACTGCTTCGCTTGCACATAAACTTGCAAAACAGCTTGCAAAAGTTCGTAAAGACAAAACATTGCCGTATCTGCGTCCGGACGGTAAAACCCAGGTCACCGCAGAATATGAGGACGGAAAGTTTAAAAGAATAGATGCTGTTGTCGTATCATCACAGCACAGCGCAGATGTCACACTGGACAAGATACGCGCTGATATAAAAAAGTATGTTATCGACAGAGTGATACCTTCAGATATAATAGACGAAAACACTAAAATATTTATAAACCCCACAGGCAGATTTGTAATAGGCGGACCTGCCGGGGACAGCGGGCTGACCGGGCGTAAGATAATAGTTGATACATATGGAGGCGTCGGGCGTCACGGCGGAGGCTGCTTTTCGGGCAAGGATCCGACAAAGGTAGACAGAAGTGCCGCATACGCGGCAAGATATGTAAGCAAAAACCTTGTAGCGGCAGGTCTTGCAAAGCGCTGTGAGGTGCAGCTTGCATACGCTATCGGTGTCGCAAGTCCTGTGTCTGTTTTTATAGATACTTTTGGAACAAATACTGTACCTGAAGAAATGATTTATAAGGCTGTAGAAAAGTTTTTTGATTTACGCCCTGTATCGATTATAAATGCTTTTGACCTTCGCCGCCCTATGTATACCGAGCTTTCATCCTATGGGCATATGGGCAGGGAAGAATTGGATATGCCCTGGGAGAACACATGTATATCGAAAACAATACGTGATTGGGTAAAGGAGCAGATATAATGATACGTCATGTTTGCATGTTTAAATTTAAGGAGTATGCTGACGGCAGAACAAAATCCGAAAATATCGGGATAACCAAGGCGATGCTTGATAAACTTCCTCAGACCATCCCGTATATACTATCATCTCAGACTCATATCTGTGACAGCAGACAGAGTCCTGATAATTATGATCTGATTCTGATATCGGATTTTGAAAGTCTTGAGACACTTGAAAAGTATAAGATACATCCCGATCATGTGGCTGTCGGAGACTTTATGCGTCCTGTACGTCTTTCGCGCACCTGTATAGACTATGATATATAGTTGACCGTTTTACCTCATACCGCATAGGATGTTATGAGGTGATTAATATATGCTTGAAAACGCGCTGATCATAATACTGTCGTTTTTTGCAGTAATAG
>CALXGU010000173.1 GCA_944387905.1 uncultured Clostridia bacterium | reverse complement strand
ACCCGGAGACCCCACACCTATACTTTCTATATCATCCAGCGTAATCCCCGCTTTAGATACAGCGGATTCTGCGGCTTGCTTAATATTAGAGACGATTACATCAACACCGGCTTTTGCATTCGTAGGTACAGAATACTTGCTTACAATTTCAAATTTTTCGTTTACTACACCTGCTGCGGCATTTGTACCGCCCAAATCGATACCAAGATAGAACATATTTTATCTCCTTATTTATTATCTTCAGCATTTTTCAGCTGTTTTTCCATATCGTCAAGTATTTTTTTATTCAGCTCTTCTGCTGCGTTATACCCCATACGGCGCTGACGGTTGTTCATAGCGGCGACCTCGAGTATTACAGCAAGGTTTCTACCCGGTTTTACCGGTATAGTCAAAGACGGCAGCTTGACACCGAGAATATCAGTATACTGAGTGTCCATGCCAAATCTGTCATAGGATTTGCTGGTGTCCCAGTTTTCGATATTTACGACCATATCAATATTTGCCTGTTCCAGTACAGCGCCGATACCGAAGATTCTTCTTACATTTATTATGCCGATACCGCGCAGTTCTATGAAATAACGTATAAGTTCCGGCGCCGTGCCTACAAGGTTAGTTGATGTAGTCTTTTTAATAATGACTGCGTCATCCGCCACCAGCTGATGCCCGCGCTTGACAAGTTCTATCGCCGTTTCGCTTTTTCCGACTCCGCTTTCGCCCATGAGAAGAATCCCTTCTCCGTATACCTCAACAAGTACTCCGTGACGTGTGATTTGAGGCCCCAGCTTGGTATTCATATAATATATTATCTGGCTTGAAAAAGAAGATGTATGTTTTTCCGTTCTCAGAAGCGGGATCTCATGTACCTTGGCAAGTTCTGTCAGATCTTCCGGCACGTCCAGGTTGCGTGTGATTATCAGACACGGAAAGTTATACGAAAAGAAACGGTCAATATTAGAGCGGCGTCTGGAACTTTCCATCTCCATCAAATAATCGTGTTCCACCATACCGAATATCTGAATGCGTGTTTCATCAAAATGATTAAAGTAACCTGCGATCTGCAGAGCGGGACGATTGATGTCAGTGTTATATATAGAAAGGTCCCGTTTAGATTCAGGCATATAAATTATTTCAAGTTTGAGATCTTTTATCAGAGTATTTAGACTGAGTTCGCTTTTTTCCATGATATAACCCCCTTTTTCAAGATAAATTTAATTATACCAGATAAAAAAAGTATATTCAATAAAAAACAAATTTAAAATAAAAAACACTTGCTTTTTAGTATATGGTATGTTACAATGAGGCTTGTAAAAAAATCGGGAGGTGTATAATAATGGCAAAATGTGATGTTTGCGGTAAGGGTGTTACTTTCGGAAATAAAGTGTCCCACTCACACAGAAGAAGTAACAGACCGTTTAAGCCGAATGTTATGCGAGTTAAAGCCGTGGTAAACGGAACGCCAAAGCATATTTATGTCTGTACCAGATGCCTCCGTTCCGGCAAAGTTCAAAGAGCGGTGTGATCTGAGCAATCGATAAGCATTCCCGATGCAGGAGCATCGGGATATTTTATTTTTGAATAGTGTTTTGTTTAAGAGGGCATGTATGATAAAAGATAAGGAGAAAATGGGAATACTGGCTGCATTTGCAGCCAATGTTATTTTCGGGATGAGCAATTACTTTTCCGTTGTTTCACTTAAATATGCCCAGCCTATGGCGGTACTGGCGGTGAGATTTACCGTCTCTTTTTTAATAATGGTTTTGCTGGGCGTATTTGGTTTGGTAAAAATAGATCTTAAGGGCAAGAAACTTCACGGACTGATTTTGATGAGTATTGCTCAGCCGTTTTTATATTTTATCTGTGAGCTGTACGGGATATCCATAACATCGTCTGCAATGTCCGGGGTGATCATAGCGATGACACCTGTTGCGGTCATATTCTTATCCAGAGTGTTTTTAGAAGAAAAGGCGAATATCCGTCAGATGATTTTTGCAGCTGTTTCAATAGCAGGTGCCGCAGGAGTCAGCTTATTGAACGACTCAAATGGCAAGAGCAATGCTGTCGGCATAGCGGTACTTATAGCTGCAGTTTTCTTTGCAGCGATTTTTAATATCCTCAGCCGAAAAGAGTCAAAAAACTTTTCTCCCGCCGAACGGGTTTATGTGATGTTTGGTGTGTCCTGTATCGGTTTCAATATGGTTTGCTTGGGTATGTACGGAAAAGAGTATTTTAATATGCTGAGTATATCTTTGATAAATGCTGAGTTTATATTTTCTGTATTATATCTTTCTGTAATATCGTCTATAGTAGCATTTTTGCTGTATAATTATGCTACAACGAAAGCGGATGTAATAAAGACAAGCTCATTTTCTAATATTATTCCTGTTGTATCTGTATTGATGGGAGTTACATTGCTAAAAGAAGATTTTAATTACAAACAGATTATATGTGCGATTTTTATTGTCTTGGGAGTGTGGGGAGTAAACTTCTTCGGTATAAAAGACAAAGGATAATGTAATAGATTTTTAAAAATCTATTATGTTTGCCGTATAAAACTGATAGTAAATAAATTAAAATAATTTATGTGTTGATTTTATATATCTTATATGCTAAAATATTTAGGCAATAAATTTTGCAATATGAATATTGGTATATTATGAAAACGTTTCTAAGCGGTCATAACGAGCTCGACTCGAAATTTTACGGCGACTTGGTCGTTTCGTCCGCCGGAAATCCCCCCATTTATAAGGGCACTGAAAAAGTCAATAATTTAAAACAATACACACACCATTTTGTGTTTACATCAACGCAATAGTGCTGCATATTGTAGTGCTATTCAGGCAAACAATACTTTTTCAGCAGTTTCCATTTATAAGGGTTTTCAAAATTAAAAATCGAATATTTTTCAGTGTTCTCTCCTGCTTTTCTCTCCAAAAATTTTTTGAGTTAAAAGCAGACAGAAATATACGGAGATGTACCCAAGTGGTTGAAGGGTCCGCACTCGAAATGCGGTAGGTCGGGAGTTCCCCGGCGCAAGAGTTCAAATCTCTTCATCTCCGCCACCATATCGGAGCAAAGTTCGCTTTGCTCCGATATTCTTTTATGTTCTTCATTATTCACTTCTTTCAGCAATATCCCACTTGCTTGTAAAATCACCGCTTACAGGCAAGGCAAGTCCTGTTTCCATAGCCTGCGCCGAGGTGATTTTAGAACTGTAATCAAGGTGCGCATAGATATTTGCCGTTGTGGTAAAATCACTGTGCCCGAGCCACTCCTGAATGTGCTTCAACGGTACGCCGTTTGCAAGCAGTAAGCTTGCGCAGCTATGCCCTTACGGTATAATAAAGACAAACGGAAAAACCCAGTGTTTTCAAGGGTTTCAGCGTTTGTCGTTGCCTATT
>CALXGU010000172.1 GCA_944387905.1 uncultured Clostridia bacterium | reverse complement strand
TCTTCATCGATGAGAGTTGCTCGGTGACTTAAACCCATACAAGCAATAAATATACCTTCATTTGAGCAATCGTGTATTAAAAGATGTTGACAATGAACCCGTGCGGAGATCGCTACCATCATAACAAGATTCCATCAGAATTTTGTTGCCGGCAAATAAGAGGGTAAACTAAAATAAAAACAGGCAAGCACGCTTGCCTGTTTTTTATTATTATTAATTGTGATAAAAACATACGTAGGTATGTATACCGTTATTAATAAATGATACTGTTCAATAATGCTTGATAAGAAATAATTCAAATGTCTGTGGCTCTGTAAACTGCTGATTATACAGAAGTATGATTTTTCACAGGATAAAAAGAGCCGTAATATATGAACATATCTGTATAAAGAGAATAAAAAACAGACCTTTTTATAAGGTCTGTTTTTATAAATCCGTGTTTTAGCCGAAAATCGTGAGCAGGAATCCGGCTGCGACTGCAGATCCGATAACGCCTGCTACATTTGGGCCCATTGCATGCATAAGCAGGAAGTTGGAGGGGTTGGCTTTCTGACCCTCGACCTGTGAAACACGCGCTGCCATCGGAACTGCCGATACACCGGCTGAACCGATAAGCGGATTGATCTTGCCTCCTGAGAGCTTGCACATGAGTTTTCCCAGCAGAAGACCTCCGACAGTGGAAAACGCAAAAGCGAAAAGTCCCAAAACGATTACTTTTATCGTCGACAGTGACAGGAAGTTTTTGCCTACAGTGGTAGCGCCGACTGATATGCCCAAAAATATTGTAACGATATTCATAAGAGCGTTCTGAGCTGTATCTGAAAGTCTCTCGGTGACACCGCACTCACGGAACAGGTTTCCGAGCATCAGACATCCAAGCAGCGGAGCGACCGACGGCAGAAGCAGAACAGTAAATATTGTCACAACGATCGGGAACACTATCTTTTCGCGCTTTGAAACAGGACGAAGCTGCTCCATTTTTACCTCGCGTTCTTTTTTAGTTGTCAACAGCCGCATGATAGGAGGCTGTATAAGCGGAATAAGAGCCATATAGCTGTAAGCTGCAATAGCGATAGCGCCCAACAGCTGAGGAGCAAGTCTTGAAGTCAGGAATATAGCAGTCGGGCCGTCCGCACCGCCTATTATACCGATAGACGCCGCCTCAGCTCCGGTGAAGCCGAGAAGAATTGCAAGAAGGAAAGCGCAGTAGACACCAAATTGCGCTGCAGCGCCAAGTAAAAATGACTTTGGATTGGAAAGCATCGGACCGAAATCAGTCATAGCGCCTATGCCTAGGAATATCAGCGACGGATATACATTCGCTTTTACGCCGATGTAAAGTATATCCAAAAATCCGCCGTTTGCCAAAATATGTCCGTAGCTGTGATAATATTGAGAGCCTTCGGTCATAAATTCGTCCCATAACGCGGGATTGTATATAGCAGTAGTGCCCTCAGGTGTAGGAAGGTTTGTGAGCAACATGCCGAACGCTATACCTACAAGCAGCAGCGGCTCGAATTTTTTAACAATGCCCAGGTACAAAAGTACACATGCAAGTACAATCATAACTGCGGACTGCCAGGTCATTTCCGAAAAACCGGAGTTGACCCAGATGCCCTGCAGAGTATCAACAATAATTTCCACTTGAACCTACCCCCTAAGCAAGATATACAAGTGGCATACCGCTTTCAACAGCCTGACCTTTTGAAACCGCTACTGATGTAACAGTTCCGTCTGACGGAGCCATGATCTCGTTTTCCATTTTCATAGCTTCAATGATAAGCAGCACATCGCCTTTTTTGACAGCCTGGCCGTTTGAAACGTTGACGCTGAGTATCGTTCCAGGCAGAGGCGCGTTTATAGGTGTTCCGCTGCCTGCGGGAGCGGCAGCCGGAGCAGCAGCAGCCGGGGCAGGAGCAGCAGGAGCCGGAGCAGCAGCGGTCGGAGCAGCAGGAGCCGGGGCAGGAGCAGCAGCGGTCGGAGCAGCAGGAGCCGGAGCAGCCGTGCGCTCATCGAGGACGATCGCCTTGCCTTCTTCCACTTCTATTTCATATGTTTTACCGTTTAAAGTTACTTCGTATTTCATATTATCTTACCTCTTTGATAGAAATAAATCTGAGATTTTCAAGCGGTTTGTCCAGCTTATCGGCAACTATCGCCATAAGTACCGCTGCGGTCTTTTCATCAACACTGTTGAGTTTTACTCCGGTATATACTTCTCTTGGCTCTGCCGGAGCAGCAGGAGGCACTGCCGGCTGCTGTACAGGTGCGGGCTTAGACTTTTTGTCACTGAAGACTTTTGAAATCAAAACGATGATTGCCATAAGTACAATAAGAACAACAAACACAGTGACAAATCCGATTAGAGCTATAAGCAATGATTCGGCTATACTCGGATGCATATAATCATTCATTGAATTTTTCCTCCTAATCTATCTGCCTTATCGAATATGAGTAAGTGTTTTCCTCGCGTTTGCGGCGCTGTTCAAAGAACTTTTCCGCGACCTGCGGGAATGCGATATAAGACAGGACGTCTTCATCGTTTCGGGCGACACCTGCGAGCTGTTTTTTCGTGTCTTCAAATTCGTCTTTCAGATCATCTGCGGGACGGTGAGTTATCGGCTGTTCATCGCCCAGGACCTTTTTGATTATTTGCGGATCTATCTGGC
The DNA here is from genome assembly GCA_944387905.1 of uncultured Clostridia bacterium. Lineage (GTDB taxonomy): Bacteria > Bacillota > Clostridia > Oscillospirales > QAKW01 > RGIG9041. The sequence continues at coordinate 733 of CALXGU010000172.1, read as the reverse complement.
CCGGAGCACGGCCGTACTCGCCGCGGACATAAGCTTTTACCTCTTTGCCTATGCTCTTGTATCGCTCTCCCAGCAGTACGTTCTGTGCTGCCTGGACGCCGACCATCTGACTCATAGGAGTTACAAGCGGAGGATATCCCAGATCCTTGCGCACGTTAGGTACCTCAGCAAGAACCTGTTCAAATTTATCCATAGCGTTCTGCATTTTGAGCTGTGACACAAGATTGGAAAGCATACCGCCGGGGACCTTATAATCAAGACACGCGGTATCGGTTGCCATCATAAGCGGATCGAGCGTACCGTTTTGCAGGTATTCATTTCTGATCGGAACAAAAAATGAATTTACTTTTGAAAGCATTTTTTCATCAAGATCCACCTCATATCCGAGGTCTTTGAGCGCGTAGGCAAGCGTCTCGGTTGCGGGCTGGGAGGTACCGCCGGAGAAACATGAAGTCGCAGTGTCTATGACATCGGCTCCAGCCTCTATTGCCTTGAGGTAAGTCATAAATGCAAGTCCGGCTGTGCAGTGGGTATGGACGACTACAGGCACCTTTATATTTTCTTTAAGAGCCTTGACAAGATCATAAGCCTCTTTTGGAGACATGACACCCGCCATATCTTTGATGCACACCGAGCCCACGCCCAGTTCTTCCATTTCCTTTGCGAGCTTGACATAGCTCTCCAGATTGTGGACCGGGCTTGTGGTGTAGGAAATAGCGCCTGATGCGATAGC
>CALXGU010000171.1 GCA_944387905.1 uncultured Clostridia bacterium | reverse complement strand
GTCGTACCCGCAAGAGCACAGCAGCCCAGCGGCGACAGATTCATTCTCTTTACAGCGTCCTCTATCCTGCCTATATCCCTTATGAACATGCCTGTATATGCCAGCAGATGATGAGAAAACAGTATCGGCTGGGCTCGCTGAAGGTGCGTATAGCCCGGCATGATGTTATCCTTATTTTTTTCCGCCTGTACCGTTATGGTTTTTATCAGCGATTTGATGAGTTCCGTTATCTGAGCGCATTCGCTGCGCAGATACATACGGATATCGACCGCCACCTGGTCATTGCGGCTTCTTGCGGTATGCAGACGCTTTCCCGTATCGCCTATACGCTTTGTAAGCTCAGCCTCAACAAACATATGTATATCTTCACTGTTCATATCGATTTCAAGCTTGCCGCTCTCGATATCGTTCAGTATACCCTCAAGTCCCTCAAGAATGGCATCGCAGTCAGACTGAGATATTATTTTTTTTGCCGCGAGCATCGAGGCATGCGCCATTGAGCCCTGAATGTCCTGACGGTACATTCTGCAATCTGTATGTATTGACGAATTGAAATCGTCTGCCGTTTTATCCAGCGCCTTTGAAAAGCGTCCGGCCCACATTTTTTCCATAAAATCAACCTTTTTTGTTCTTATTTTTTGCGTTTATCTGTGCCTGGACCTTAATGGGAAGTCCGAACAGATTGATAAATCCCGCGGCGTCTGCCTGATTATATACATGGTCTTCACCGAAAGTAGCTATCTCCTCAGAATACAGTGAATAATCGCTCCATGCTCCGGCTTTTATCATGTTGCCTTTATAAAGCTTGATTTTCACCTTACCGGTGACGTTTTCCTGAGTTTTATCAACAAATGCGGACAAAGCCTCACGCAGCGGGGTGTACCATTGTCCGTTATATACAAGATCGGCAAAAGTGATGGCAAGCTCCTGCTTTTTATGCATCGTCATTTTGTCCAGACAGAGAGTCTCAAGGTAATTGTGCGCGAAGTAAAGTATCGCTCCGCCCGGTGTTTCATAAACTCCGCGGCACTTCATGCCTACAAGACGGTTCTCAACTATATCAAGAAGTCCTATGCCGTTTTCGCCGCCCACCTTATTCAGCGCCAATATGATTTCCTTCGCGCTCATTTTTTTGCCGTCAAGAGCGACAGGACAGCCTTTTTCAAAGTCAAGTGTTATATATGTGGGTTTATCCGGAGCATCGATAGGAGAAACTCCCATCTCCAAAAATCCCTTTTTCTCATATGTCGGCTCGTTGCCGGCATCCTCGAGATCCAGTCCCTCATGTGAAAGATGCCAAAGGTTTTTGTCCTTTGAGTAGTTTGTCTCACGGTTTATTTTAAGCGGTATGTTATGCGCTTCGGCATACTCTATTTCCTCTTCGCGGGACTTTATATCCCACTCGCGCCAAGGCGCGATTATAGGCATATCCGGAGCGAACGCCTTTATGGCAAGCTCAAACCTGACCTGATCGTTGCCCTTTCCTGTACAGCCGTGACAAATGGCATCTGCGCCCTCCGCCTTTGCTATCTCTACTATTCTTTTTGCTATTACCGGACGCGCAAATGATGTGCCCAGCATATACTCCTCATACAATGCGCCAGCTTTTACGGTCGGTATTATATACTCGTCTACAAATTCGTCGGTAAGATCCTCGACATACAGTTTTGATGCACCTGTTTTGAGCGCTTTTTCTTCCAGGCCCTCAAGTTCGTCAGCCTGTCCGACATTTCCGCTGACTGCAATAACCTCGCAGTTATTATAGTTTTCCTTAAGCCACGGAATAATGATAGAAGTATCAAGTCCGCCCGAATACGCAAGCACTACTTTTTTTATGCTCTTTTTATCCATTTTCTGTTCCTCCGAAATATCAATTCATAATTTGTGCATATATGTTAGCACACAATGCATATTTATACAATACTTTTTTATGTTTTTTTGCAAGTTCGTAATTTTGATATAATCCAAATGTTATACTATACGGGATTTTTGTGCAACTTTATGCGTCCGCTTGCACAACGTCTGCATAAACGCATATTTTATGCATAAAATACACCGCGTTTTTCGTACGCTGACAGTGACTCTGCTTGTTTTTATACACAGTATTTGAAAGTTTCTGATCAAAAAACCTTACAAAACTGCGCTCCGCGGAACATACGGCACGCCGGAATTCCACGGAGCAAATATAAATCATTTTTTAACAAACCTTAACGGGTCCTACACTTCTTATCTTAAGAAGATAACAGCAGCCGCTGCCGAACACAGATTCCATTTCGCTGACGTATCCGTCTACCATGTCGTTGGGAACATACGCCTGCATAGTACCGCCGAAACCTCCGCCGTGTACACGACAGGCTCCTTTTCCGCCGAGCAAATGCTCAGACAGACACAGCGCAAGAGACATGCCCTGGCTTTTCGGTGTCTTATCGGAATAAATATTCTGCAGGAATCTGTAAGATGACTTGCCTGAACGGTCAACGATTTTCAAAAACTCACCGAAGTCATTATTTTTAAGCGCGTCGGCAAGCTCTTCCACATTTTTGTTCTCGTCAAAATAATGAAACGCACGTATGATTGCGCGCTCCGGCAGTTTTTGCTTCAGCTGCGGCAAAGCGGCATAGAAATCACTGTACTCCACCTCGCGCAGATGTTCTTTGCCAAAGTACCGCGAAACCTCTTGCATTTCGCCTTTTATAGCGTCATAATCGCCTGTAAGATCAGCATGATCGCAACGCGTATCAGTCACAACCATGCTGTAGCCCGTAGAGGTAAAATCAAACGGAAGCGGCTCCACAACAGGATTTTTCGGTTCCTTGAAATCTATTGAAATTATTCCGCCGTATGCGCAGGAGAGCTGATCTAAAAGTCCTGAGCCTTTGCCGAAATACTCGTTCTCCGCGTACTGAGAGGCTATCGCCATTGTTTTCGCGTCTATTTTCGAATCATTGTAATAACTGTTGAGTATGTATGCTATGAGTATCTCAAAAGCTGCCGATGATGAAAGTCCGGAACCCTTCAGAACGTCATTTGTAGTATAAGCGTCAAAGCCGCCGACATTATATCCCATGTCAACATATTTTTTACACACGCCTCTGACAAGTCCGCAGGAATTGCCTTTCTCCGACTCGCGTTTTTCCAAGTCACTGACGTCAACCTTTATATCGTCAAAACCGGAGGCCTTTATACAGATAATCCCGTCGTCACGTCTTGCCGTAAATGCAAGCGCATCAAGATTTATAGACGCTCCGACTGCCTTGCCCAGATTATGATCGGTATGATTTCCGCAGATCTCACTTCTTCCGGGAGAGCTGAACACATTTTCCGCTTCATAACCAAAAACCGATTTGAATTCTCCTGCCGCGCGCGCATATCTTTCTTCCTGATAATCCAGAACATTTTCCGGATAAAACGAAAGATTTTTTCTGTCAAATTTCATAA
>CALXGU010000170.1 GCA_944387905.1 uncultured Clostridia bacterium | reverse complement strand
ACAACGCCGTAGCCCATTACTGCAATTTTCATCATATTATTCCTTTCAGTTTTTTCCGATGACGTCTACTTTAAGTATTCCGTCCACCTCGGAAATTATGTTAATAAGCTCTTCGGTAGAGCAAGTAAGATCATGAGTTGTAAGTGAAACAGACACAGGCGCAATATCATCAAACGGTATATTCTGGTTAATTGTCAGAATACTTGCCCCGTAGTTTGATAATAATGTTAGTAGACCGGAAAGCAAGCCCTTTCGGTCACTTAATATTAGGTTCAACGACAGAATAAACCTGTCATTTTTTTCAACATACACAGAAATGTCATCTTTATATTTATAAAATGCGCTTCTGGATATACCGGCTTGCTTTACCGCTTCATTTATCGTTTTGCATTTACCGGTATACAGCAATTTTTTAACATATACTACCTTTTCGAACACGGAAGGAAGTACATCTTTATTTACGACATAATATTTTTCACTCATTCCAAACACCGCCTATGTACTTCAGACAAAAACAAGTGTATTTGTACGATGAACATAATAACATATTACATATATATTTTCAAGCACTTTTTTCAAAAATATATTCTTGCGGAGAATTTTATATATGACTGATAATTCAAACACCAAAAAGATAAGTTTTATCATCAATATTGTATATATAATATTGATTATTTTTGTTATATATATGATATTAAAATACGCATTCGCTTTGTTTTTACCGTTTTTAGCGGCTTTGCTTATAAGTTTTATATCAGAGCCGGCAATCACGTTACTGACAGACAGGCTGAAAATAAAGCGCAGTATCAGTTCAGTGATATGTATAACTTTTTTGGTACTAATATTAATAGGTGTGATGGCGCTTCTGTCAGTTACAGTTATGTCAAAACTGAAAGAGCTTTACGACTCGATGCCCGAATATATAGAACAACTTACGGCATATTTCAATAATCTCAAACTTAAGAGCAACTATAATATAATATCTCCTTTTGAACGTATCACATTAACAATTTTTGAGTATATCAAAAACATTGATATGATCACACTATTCAGCGGAAGTTTCGGAAGCTTTGCAATAAACTCTTTTTCAGGCATAGTCACTTCAATACCGTACATTCTGATGACACTCATTATCACTTTTGTATCTGCAGTATTTATTTCGATATCATTTAAAGACATCAAAAAGTTTATTATCCTGCAGTTCAGCGAAAAACACAAAAACCTGATATTGGAATCAAAAAGAAGTCTGTCCGGTATATTTAAAAAATATGTCAAATCCTACGCTGCGCTTATGCTGATTACTTTTTCGGAACTGACTTTATTTTTTATTATATTCGACATACGTCCTGCAGCGTCAGTTGCGCTGATCATTGCAGCAGTCGACATACTTCAGGTGTTGGGCTTGGGTACGGTTATGCTGCCGTGGTCATTAATATGTCTTGTAAGCGGAGATTCCACAAAAGGCTTGATTTTGTTGTCTATATATGCAGTAATAACAGTTGTACGCCAGATTATTGAGCCTAAAATAATAGGCGAAAACATCGGTCTGCATCCTGTTGTGACGCTTATAGCTATTTATATAGGGCTTAAAATTTTAGGCGTACTGGGAATGTTTATAACGCCAATACTCATAATGCTGATACGTGATCTTCAAAAAAAAGGTTTGATACATGTTTGGCGTGAAAAATAATATTGACAAATCAGATATGCGGGTTTATAATCGTATGCACAGAGTAGAAATACATGCGTAAAGTGTTCTGCGTACGGGGAGTTGACGCAGAAACGAAAAGTTTATCTTGCGGTATGTATTTCGCATCCCGCTGTTGAAATTTATATAGATTTACCTCCTTATAAATTTCAGCAGAAATTATAAGGAGGTATAATTATGTCTGATTCTGTCAAATCAAAAAGTGCTCTGTTACGTCTGTGCACCAATGCGGTGCTAATTGCTCTTGTCGTGGTATTCGATATGCTGTCTATTCGTTTGGGAAACGATTACAAGATAACATTCGGAGGAATACCTATAATCCTGTGCGCCATTATATATGGCCCGATAGATGCCGCAGCGGTTGGATTGCTGGGAAGCTTTATCGGTCAGCTGTTCACATTCGGTGTAGATATAACTACACCGCTCTGGATAATGCCGGCAGCTGTAAGAGGTCTTGTAATGGGGCTGCTTTTTATCGCTTTCAAAAAAAGTACAAATGTATTTGTGCTGTCTTTTGAAATAATTGTCAGTTCAATAATGGTTTCTCTTGCCAACACCCTTGCGATGTATATTGTTTTTCTCATCACAACTGCTCAAACCGATCCCGGCGCCACATATACATTCGTATTTATAACATTTATTATGCGTATAGTGATGGGAATAGTTTCTGCCGTAATTTATTCTGCGATAGTGCAAGTGATTCTTCTTGCAATTAAAAAAGTCGGAAAAAAACAAACTACATAGTTCAATAAAGAGGCAGGATTGAGCCGTTGTCACAAAGATCGACATCTTTGGGATAAACAGGCTCAATTTTTTCTTTTTCAAGAATTTCAAGCAGTTGACTCGAGCAGTCCAGACAAGTTATATCTCCGCTGAAAAACAGTTTATTTCTGCCTATAAGTCCGCACGTACCGCCCCAGAATCCATGATCATATCCGTCAAGCTTGATTTCCTTATCCGAAAGATAATAAGCTTTTACACCGTTTTGTTCTGCTGCTTTATATATTGAATGATCAGATGTTATGATGGATTTTTCATTTAGTATACAAATGTTGCATTTTGTATACCCTTGTTTTACTGTTATAAGTTTTAAGTGTCCGGGCAACGGCAGAAGTTTTTTCTGAAAATCAGTAAGAAAACATATATCATTTATAACTGTAATGTTTAAAACGCAGTCGTTAGGGTACGGAGAAGATATTCCCTGTACAGGAACAAGCTCAAACTCAGGCAGCTGATGTTTATAATAATCTTTCGCTTGATCGCAAACCAAAGCCTTATACTCATCAATAACAGTAAACTGCATATCCGGATGTGTAGATGTGCAGTCAGTAAGCGACTTTACAGGGACAGTCTGAATAACATCAATGCCGAGTTTAATAAGCAGTTTTTTAGCCTCATCTGATAAATTGCAGTCCGCAAGCACTTTTTTAACTTGTTTATACGGCAGATTTACTTTCATTTTTACTGTTTGTTCCTAAGGATATATATCGCCTGACTGAGAGAAGAAACACGTATAACCTCAATGCCGTCAATATTCTTTGGAAGTCTGTTTCTGGACGGAACCATTATGGAATTGAAACCCAGACGTTTAGCTTCGTTTATGCGCTGTTCGGCATACGAGACCGCGCGCACCTCACCTGACAATCCTATCTCCCCTACCGCAATAAAATCCGACGGCATTTCAAAGTCAAGCAGTGCCGATGCCGCTGCAAGAGAAATCGCAAGATCGGCGCTGTTGTCGATCA
>CALXGU010000169.1 GCA_944387905.1 uncultured Clostridia bacterium | reverse complement strand
ATTCCTTATTAAGCACGTCAGCCTCGTAGCCCTTGGCTTTTCCTCCCGAACTTATTATATTTTCTGCCGCAGCCTCGGCAGCCTCTTTTCTTAGATCGAGTACCGCCACATTTGCGCCGCACTCTCCCAACGCCTGTGCAAACATGGAGCACAAAACTCCGCCTGCACCTGTAATAACAATTGTATCGTTCATCTTAAATCACCTATATCCTTTTCAACAGCTTCAAATAAACCATTCAAATATGCAGCCCCCAGCGCTCTGTCATACAAACCGTAGCCGTAACGTCCGGTCTCGCCCCAGATCATACGTCCGTGATCGGGCCGTACATAACCGTCAAAACCTCCAAGAACAAGACCTTTTACTATTCCGTACATATCCAGAGAACCGCATGAAGTGGGATGCGCGACCTCTTCAAATTGTCTGCTTCCTGTACGAAGGATATTTCTTAAATGAGCAAACGGTATTTTTTTTGCAAAGCGATTTGCCATTCTGGGTAAATTGTTTTCTGCCAAAGCGCCTAAAGATCCGGTGCAGAACGTTATTCCGTTTGACGGACTGTCTGCTAAATTCAAAAATTTTTCAAGATTTTTTTCATTGGTAATAATACGCGGCAATCCGAATATTCCCCACGGCGGATCGTCCGGATGTATAGCCATTTTAATATTATTGCTTTCCGCCACAGGTATAATTTTTTTCAAAAAACATTCCAAATTATCCCACAATTTATCTTCAGAAACATTTTTATACTTATTCATAAGCTCCCCAAGTTCCTCTTTTGTATAGCTTTCATCCCAGCCGGGAAGTGAAAGTTCACTTTTAAGGGGATCCATTGAAAGCACGGTTTTTTCATCATATGCAAGAGCATTGGCTCCGTCTGCCTGTCTATGTGACAGCTCGCTGCGCAGCCAGTCAAAAACCGGCATAAAGTTATAACAAATGCATTTGACCCCTGCCTTTGCAAGACGTTTTATATTTTCACAATAAACCTCAGTCAGCTCCTGCGCGTTGGGACCGCCGTATTTGATTTCCTCAGGAACAGGAACGCTTTCCACCACTTCAAATTTAAGCCCGTTATCTTGCGCCTGTGATTTAAGGCGCATTATGCTTTCGGTACTCCATACCGATCCCGCAGGTACATCATAAACCGCGGACACTATACTGTACATATTCGGTATCTGACGTATTTGTTCAAGTGTCACCGGATCACTGTCGCCATACCATCGAAATGATAATTTCACTATCTTATCTCTCCTTTATATTGAAAATCAAATTTTTTATGTTCTTATAGCAAATATCTTCAGCGATCTCAGTTGTGTTTCCTGAAAATTCCAGACTCTGAGCCCAGCCTGCCAGAATATCCGCCAAAATCCGGCGAAAATAGTCATGGCGCGCATATGACAGAAAACTTCTGCTATCGGTCAGCATCCCCAAAAATCCATCAATATAGCCTATTTCGGCTATAGTGTTTATCACCTCACGTATACCTCTTTTATGGTCGGCAAACCACCACGCAGCCCCAAGACGTACGTTGGGAAAGCAGCCTGAAATGGCTGCAAGCTGCGCAGTCATAGACGGATTTAAAGTATACAAGATAACAAACGGAAGGCCTTTATTTGAATTCATCGCATCAAGCAGTGATGTTATTTTACCGCCTTCTATAACATCGCCTATGCAGTCCGCACCGCAGTCCGCTCCCAATCTGTTGAAAAGCTTAGTATTGGTATTGCGTAGAACAGCCAGATGAAGCTGCAGTACAATATTGTTCTTTTTACATTCTTTTCCTATAAACAAAAACATTTTACGTAAAAACGCTGAATAATCAGATCGCGTTGCAGGCTTTCCTTCAAGCGCATTTTCAAACGCGCGCGCGGCAGCTTTCTCATCATCAATAGTATCCGGAAAAAACGGTATGCCTATATCCGCAAACTTGCAGCTATGATTGCAGAAATACCTGAATTTATCCAATACTGCCAGTTGCAGCTGATCGAGATTGGTTATTTTCACATTTGTCTGTTCAGATAATGACTTTATGTATTCTTTATAATCAGGTCGGTTGATCAAAAGAAGCTTATCAAATCTCATTGATGGAGCGACAACTGTATCAAAGCCGGAAACATCTTTCAGCTTTTCATGATATTCCAGACTGTCAACTACATCATCTGTTGTTGCAATATATTTTACATTTGACATTTTTATAAGTTTTACGGGAGACAACTGCCGATTTTGAATTACTGCATTTGCTTGAATCCATATCTGCTCTGCTGTTTCTTCCGATAAAGGAGTATCAATATTGAAATATTTGTCGAGTTCCATTTGTGACCAATGATACAGCGGATTCCCGGCAGCTTTTGATATTACTTTTGCATATGCAGTGAATTTATCATGCCAATTAGCTTGACCTGTTATAAGTCCCTCATCAATACCCGCGGCGCGCATAAGTCTCCATTTATAATGATCCCCTCCAAGCCATAGCTGTCCTATATTATCAAAAGTTTTATCTTCTGTTATTTCCTTTGCTGATAAGTGACAATGGTAATCATAAATAGGATAATTTTTTATTTCATTATAAAGTTTGACCGCAGAAGATGTTGTAAGCATATAAGTTTCTTTCATATAAGACAACCTTTCAGTATAATTTAACTGAATTATATAATAAACAAATTTACAATTCCATTGTATATTTGTTCTCAAACATTGCAAATCTTATCATATTATGATAAAATATAAAAAACAACTTCATAAAGTAAATGAGTAATAAAATGAGCCGTAGTTTTTATTATAAAGACAATGAGATATATTTCCATCATTCGATTGATGAAAAGCCGAACGATGCTTCTTTTAAGATGCATTTGCACGAACAGCTTGAGATATATTGCTATATATGCGGAGATGCAACATATCTTGTTGAAGGGACAGAATATAATCTTATACCCGGATGTATTGTTATCATGCGACCTTCCGAATCACACATGATAAAAATATTATCCCAAAAAAACTATGAAAGATTTTCTTTGCATTTTATGCCGGATATCATTAATGATATAGACCCCGATCATACAATGCTGAAGCCGTTCTATGACCATCCTTTGGGGCATAATAATCTGTTTTTACCTACAGACTTCAAATTGGAACAGCCTTTGGAATTATTGCAGAACATGTGCCGCTCTAATGCATCCGATACACAGAAAAAAATTGAAATCAAAATTCGTCTGTATACTTTGCTAAGTACTGTTTATAATGCTTTTTTGTCAAAACAATTTGACTCATACGATACCGAGGAACAGCTCACTCAAAAAATTCTTAATTATGTTAATTTGCATTTATTCGATGATATCACTCTTACTTCTATCAGTGAGCATTTCTTCATGAGCGTTTCTCAGTTTTCCAGAGTTTTTAAAAGCGCAACAGGGTCTCCGGTTTGGGAATATATCATGATAAAACGACTGATAGCTGCAAAAAATAACATAAGA
>CALXGU010000168.1 GCA_944387905.1 uncultured Clostridia bacterium | reverse complement strand
TTTGAGTTTTAATTATGGTTTTTTTTTTTTTTATAAATTATATTGCCTATACTTTGGTATACATGTTCGAACTTGTTTTGCTTGTATACTGTATTGCAAGCTGGGTGATACGTGATCCGTTCAATAAATTTATGCAGATATTGGGTGCAATAGTAAATCCTGTATTGACTCCGATACGCAGCCTGTTAAATCGTATTTCGTTTTTTAGAAATATACCGATAGATTTTTCGGCGCTGATTGCATTTCTTCTCTGTAATATTTTGCTGAGTTTACTTTGATATGTTGAATGAAACTGCTCTTTTAATTGCGAGAATAAATGATATCATAGCGTCAGTGTATGAAAAAGGGTCGGCTTTTACGCATTTTTTGAGTGAGAGCGAACTGGCTGTTGCATTGCCTATTATTGCCAAAAGCGGACTGTATTACAATACTTTTGGAGGCTATGATCAGTCTGACAGGAAAGTAATCGGGATATCGCTGTATGATGTTTGCCAACCTCAGCAATTTCCGATAACCGCACTTTATTTTAAACTGGATCAGAAAAAGAGTATATGTCATCGCGATGTTTTGGGCGCTATAATGGCATTGGGGATAAAGCGCTCTTTTATCGGTGATATTATTTTTTTTGACGGATTGTGTTGTTTTTTTGCAGTTCCTAATATATGCGAGTTTATAATAAGCAATCTTACATCTGTTGCTGATATGACTGTAGAGGTGCGGATATACGAAGAGTCTATTCGATATGAGCGCATATTCGAACGTATTTGTTGCAGTGTGATGTCGATGCGCCTTGACTGCATTGTTTCGGCGGCAGCTTGCTGTTCCAGAGCTGAGGCGGAAGCTAAAATATCAGCAGCTCAGGTTTTTGTCAACTCGTTGTCTGTAAAGAAAAAGGATTATTTATTAAAGTTTGGGGACGTTATGTCAATTCGGCATACAGGTAAATTTAAAATTGATTCTGCCATGGGAAATACCAAAAAAGGCAGGATAAAACTGATGATTTTTAAATATATATAAGGGGGTCTAAATAATGCTCAAACCAGAAGAACTCAGAAACCGCGAATTTGAAGTGAGTGTTTTGGGCGGTTATAAGCGTGAAACGGTGGACACGTTTTTCATGGCCGTTGCTGATGACTATGAAAAGCTTTATAACGAAAACAATGAGCTTGTGCAGAAGCTAAAGGTTTGCGTTAATAAAATAGAAGAATACAGGAAAGATGAACAATTTTTAAAAACGGCTATTATTAATGCAGAAAAACTGAACGAAAGTACTTTAAAAGATATTGAAAGCCGGGAAAAAGAGGCTGAAAAAAATGCAAAGCAAACAGCAGAAAGTATTTTGGCATCAGCACGCGCGGAGGCGGAAAATATAGTAAAAAGGGCCAGGCTTGATTCCGAAGAATCTATTCGAGCGTATGAAATAAGCGCAGACCGTAAAATAGACGAAATAAAAATCAGCGTTCAAGCCGAGCAGGAAAAATTGGATCTGATGAAAAAAGAAGTTTCCGACTTTAAAGAGAAACTATTCAAATTGTATAAACAGCATTTGGATTCATTGAGCAAACTGCCCTCCGTTTCTAAAGAACGACAGCAGGAAGCAGAAAAATCTGTGCCTGAAAGTACAGAAAATCAAGAGGATGATCAGCATGCAGAGAATACTGTCGAACGAGAGGTACATCCCTCTGCAGATATCCCGGAACCTGATAAACACAAAGAAAAAGCAGCGGTGCATTCCGGAAAAGTAAAAAATTCAGAAAAAACTGCAGAGTTTGTGATCGATAAAAAAAGCGGCAATAAGGAAAATAAAAAACTTGCCGAAATGTTTGATAATAATTTAAAATTCAAAGACTTGAAGTTTGGAACAGATTTTGACTTAAATAAGGATGATTGATATTAACAGTGCAATAAATAATAAGTCTATTTTACGTTATGTTTTGCTGGCTCTTTTAACTGCTTTTATAGTATTTATAGATCAATTTACAAAACAGCTTGTCGAGAGAAATATGGAGCTTAATGACCAGGTCACAGTAATAAAAGGTTTTTTTGAGCTTTGCTATGTACGCAATAAGGGAGCAAGTTTTGGTATGCTTGCGAACGCAAGATGGGTTTTCCTGGCTGTAACTGTAGTAGTGATCATTGCGCTTATTATACTGCTTACTATCGACTATTTCAAAAGCAGGTTTGCAGACATATCTTTAGTGTTTATTCTCGCCGGGGGAATAGGCAATATGATTGACAGAATTTTTTTGGGCGAAGTTATAGATTTTTTTCAGTTCCAGATAAAATTGCTGGATTTCATTTTTAATGTCGCCGATGTATTTGTGTTTTTCGGAACCATTATGTTTGTGTGTTATTATTTTTTCAGTCACGGCAGAAAGATTGAGCAGATCAGTGATGGAAATCAAATCGGAGAAAACTGAATTTATCGTTGATGAACAAGGCAGCTTTACAAGATTGGACAAGCTGCTTTGTTTGCGTATGCCTGAATTTACAAGAAGTAAAATAGTAAGTTTGATAGACGGCAATAATGTAAGAGTAAACGGTATTGTGGAGTCAAAGAGTTATAAAACTAAGACCGGAGACAGAATCGAAATAAGTATCCCGCCTTTGAAAGAGTTTGAGACAACAGGTCAGGACATACCGCTTGATATTGAGTATGAAGATGCAGATATCATAGTAGTAAATAAACCTAAGGGTATGGTCGTTCATCCTGCGCACGGAAATGAAGACGGTACACTTGTCAATGCGTTGCTATTTCATTGTGACGGAACGCTTTCTGGAATAAACGGTGTTATGCGTCCAGGAATCGTACACAGAATAGATAAAGATACAAGCGGACTGTTAGTCGCTGCAAAAAATGACGCTGCACATAACGGACTTGCAGAACAGTTCAGCGCACATACGATTATCAGAGAGTACAGAGCGATCGTAAACGGAAATATTAAAAATGATAGCGGCACGGTGGATAAGCCTATAGCCAGGCATAAGACCGACAGAAAGCGTATGGCATGCCGACCCGATTTGCCAAGCGCTAAGCGCGCAATAACGCATTACACGGTACTGCAGAGGTTTAATGGATTTACTTATGTCAGCTGTATGCTTGAGACCGGAAGAACTCACCAGATACGTGTGCATATGTCGGAAATGGGACATTTTATTATAGGCGATACGGTATACGGCAAAAAATCAGATAAGATAAATATAGACTTTGAAGGTCAATGCCTGCACGCAAAAACACTGGGGTTCAAACATCCGATTACAGGGAAAGATATGTATTTTGACAGCAAACTGCCGGATTATTTCCAACAAGTCCTCGATAAAATAAGCAAGCTCTGATATAGTTTGTTGCAAACAATATTAAATTTTTGCTAAATTTGGCTTTTTCTATTTACAAAACTGCAGAGTTTTTATATTATTATATAATAGATAATAATATTATATTATTACATATAAAGGAGTTAAAAATGGAAGGACAGCTTGCATACAACAGAATATTGCTTAAG
>CALXGU010000167.1 GCA_944387905.1 uncultured Clostridia bacterium | reverse complement strand
ATACACCGACACCGGTCAGGGCAGTTGCGCCCACCTCCGGGATATGACCTATATAGATACGGTCTACAATATTGTACAACATGTTTATTATTTGAGCGCTGACTGTCGGCAGTGCCAGCTTCATAAGCAGCTTTCCGATCGGTTCATGACCTAAAAATTCTTTGTCTGTGTTCAAAGACTTGCGCCTCCTTATCTTAGTGACTCTATCATTATATTAATTTATTATCCCGCATATATTCAAAACTATTTTAATTCTATTTTTTAGATTGTCAACAGATATATTGATAAATTTTTACCAAAAAATCGGACATCCATTTTAGAATGTCTGCTGATGATTTTTAAAATCAAAGAATCAATTTTCGGTCAGTATTACTTTTCCTTTGTAACTGTCATTGTCCAATATAATGTCGTCTGCAGACGGAACAAATATTTTCCCTGATGCGGGATTTTTTATACTTATTACATGTGTTGTTATTGTCGCATTGACTTGTGACTTTTCAAAGCACAGATCCGTATCATACATTCTGCAGTTTATAAGTTTTAAACCCTTGCAGTAGCACAGAGGCTGGGTCCCTATAATAGTGCAGTTGTCAAGAGTGAGATTACAGGAATACCACGCCAGATATTCTCCTTTTATAACGCTGTTTTTTACAGTTACATTTTCCGCGTGCCAAAAAGCATCTTTAGTATCAAATTCACAGTTTTCAAAGTGGGCGTTTTTGATGTATTGAAAAGAGTATTTACCGCTGAGCTTGAAATCTTTTATATCGATATTACTGCATCTCATCATAAAATACTTGCCGACAGCTGCAGTTTTGCAAACGCATATGTTTTTTACAAACCATCCGAATTCATCTGAGACAATATCGCTGTTATCAATATGTATGCCGGAACATTCTCTGAGCGCTTTTATACCGTGCATTTCGGTATTGGTAATATCAATATCGTGAGAATACCAAACAGCCGCTCTGCATAAAGATGACATACGGCAGTGCTGAATTTTCAAACCATGTACATGCCAAAGCGGGTAACGCAGATTGAAAAAACAATCGATCGCTGTTATGTCAGAGCATTCTTTTAATGCGCTTTCACCGTCTTCCGGCCCGTCAAATACACAGGATTTAACTGTTAAATTCCGGCTTTCATACAGAGCTCTTTCCTGACCGAAGGTTTTTCCTTCTATCATATTTGCAGTACTTATCATATTTGGTCCTTCTTTAAAATTAGTATAGAAAAATCAGCCCAGCGCAACATCCAAAATCATCATAATACTGTAACCGGCGGCAAAAAATAATGTGCCTATATTTGAGTGCTTTCCCGCCGACATTTCCGGGATCAGTTCTTCAACAACTACATACATCATAGCTCCCGCAGCGAAGCTGAGCAAATACGGCAGAGCGGGAATGACAAGACCTGCCGCAGCAATAGTGATAAGAGCGCCTAAAGGCTCAACTATACCCGATGCAGCTCCGTATACAAAAGCCCTTGTTTTGTGCAAGCCCTGAGATTTTAACGGCATGGAAATTATAGCGCCTTCCGGGAAATTTTGAATTGCGATTCCTATGGATAATGCCAAGGCCGCCATAGCGGTTATATTGGTTTCACCTGAAAGAAATCCGGCGTATACGACGCCGATGGCCATTCCTTCGGGAATATTGTGAAGCGTTACTGCCAGTACAAGCATAGTTGTTTTTTTGATTTTACTTTTCGGGCCTTCGGTATGATAAGGATTAATATGCAGATGCGGTATCAGATGGTCAAGAATGAACAGAAAAAGTATACCCAACCAAAATCCCGCCGCGGCAGGTATAAAAGACCATTTGCCCATCTCGTGAGCATAATCAAGTGCGGGAATCAGCAGACTCCATACCGAGGCCGCTGTCATTACACCTGCGGCAAATCCGGAAAGAGCGCTCTGAACACTGAAATTTATATTTTTCTTCATGAAAAACACACAAGCCGAACCAAGTAATGTGCCGAAAAACGGAATCATTATTCCGTAAAAAATGTTAGATGTCATATATCATAAACTCCGAATAATATATTTTTTTGCTTTAATTCAATTCTGCCGGATAATATATAGTGATATCGCATTTTTTATATTATACTCTTATAAATTTTTAAAGTCAATCAAAGCATCAGAAAAAAGCCGGCTGCATATAAGCAGCCGGCTTTGGATTTTATATCAATTATGTATCCTGAGGTCTGTGTGAATTGCATGAAGAGTTCATGGGGCAGCCCGAACAACCGCAGCCGCAGGAAGAACGACCTTTCTTTTTATTAAGTATCAGACTTGTAATAATGGCCGCTACTATAAGCAGAAGTACAAGGCAGATAATAAGGGTAGCTATGTTTTGTATTATCCACGTAATCATAAAAACACCTCGTAACAGAAAAATCAGACAGCAATATTTGAAGCCCGAGCAGAAGACAGAGTCTTTTTGTGTGGTCTGAAAATCAGATAAAGAAATACGATAAGAACTGCCGTTGCCGACAACAGGCCAATTATATTAAAGCCAGCTGTAAATAACAGACCGAATTGATAAATCATCAGTGCTATTGCGTAGGCAAATATACATTGATATGTGATCGCAAATAAAGTCCACTTTACAGAATTCATTTCTCTTTTTATCGCACCGATAGCGGCAAAGCAAGGAGCGCAGAGCAAGTTGAACACTAAGAAGGAGTATCCGCTTAATTTTGTAAAGTTTTCGGCGATTTCAGGCCAGCCGCCCGGATAGAAAATACCCATTGTGCCAACTATATTTTCTTTTGCTACAAGCCCTGTGATAGACGCTACTGCAGACTGCCAGTTTCCCCAGCCCAGAGGTGTAAATATCCAAGCGATAGCGTTTCCGATTGCGGCAAGAATCGATTTATCAAGCTCATCTTCTCCGAGCATTCTGAATCCGTCAGATGTAAATCCGAAATAAGTCGCGAACCAAATAACGATGGTTGACAGCAAAATGATAGTTCCGGCTTTTTTGATAAAAGACCATCCGCGTTCCCAAGCTGAACGCAGTATATTTCCGACAGTCGGAAAATGATATGCGGGCAGTTCCATTACAAATGGGGCAGGGTCGCCGCTGAACATTCTTGTCTTTTTAAGTATGATTCCCGAAAGAATTATTGCCGCCATACCGATAAAATATGCCGATGTGGCAACCCATGGGGAACCTGAGAATATAGCTCCTGCAATCATAGAGATAAACGGCACTTTGGCACCGCAGGGAATAAAAGTAGTCGTCATTATAGTCATACGCCTGTCGCGTTGGTTTTCAATGGTACGTGACGCCATTATCCCGGGAATGCCGCAGCCTGTTCCGATAAGCATTGGAATGAATGATTTTCCGGACAGACCGAATTTTCTGAAAACACGGTCGAGCACAAAAGCAATACGAGCCATATAGCCGCATGCCTCCAAAAAAGCGAGCAGTATAAACAGTACAAACATTTGAGGTACAAACCCAAGCACTGCTCCCACACCCGCTATAATACCGTCGTTTATAAGTCCGGAAAGCCA
>CALXGU010000166.1 GCA_944387905.1 uncultured Clostridia bacterium | reverse complement strand
TCAGAAATTGTATGATTTTATTTATGACAGCTTCTGCGACTGGTATATCGAGCTTGTAAAACCGAGACTTTATGACGGAGGCAACAGCGCAAAAGACGCTTTGTCGGTGCTTATCACGGTATTTTCGGCGGTGCTGAGAATGCTCCACCCGTTTATGCCGTTTATTACAGAAGAAATCTGGCAGGCTCTGCCCGTTGACAGCGAATCTATAATGATTTCGCCGTATCCCAAGTATGACCCGTCTGTAAACTTTAAAGATGAATGCCAAAAGCTCAGGGATATCATGGAGACGATCACCGCTATACGCAACCGCCGCGCAGAAATGAATGTGCCTATGTCCAAAAAAGCAAAACTGTATATTGACAGTCGAAGCACTCACGGGTTCAAGGACAGTGAAAAGTTTTACCTTAAGCTTGCCGGTGCTAGCCATGTCATATTCGGTCGCTGCAGCGATGACAGCACGGTGGAAATAATTACTCACGCAGCAAATATCTATATTCCTTTTGCCGAACTTGTCAACATAGAAGAAGAACGCGTAAGAAAAAAAAAAGAGCTTAAAAAAGCCAGGGATGAATTAAAGCGTGTAGAGGGAAAACTCTCAAACCAGGGATTTATCTCAAAAGCGCCGGCAGCTCTGATTCAAGCGGAACGTGAAAAACTGGACAAATACCGCGCGCTTGAAGAAACAATAAAAAATTCTCTGGAAAACCTGTAAGACAGAGGTGATCGCATGAATTACAACGAGGCGTTGGAATTTATTCATAAAAAGCAAAATTTTTCGGCAGCGCCCGGGCTTGAGCGCATGGAAAAACTGTGCGGCGCACTGGGAGATCCTCAAAACGAGCTCAAATTTATTCATGTAGCCGGCACAAACGGCAAAGGCTCGACCGTTACTATGATAGCCTGTGCCCTTGAGGACGCGGGTTTCACTGTCGGCAAGTACACCTCTCCGTATATCTATGACTTTCGCGAGCGAATTGAAATAAACGGCAAGATGATAGGAAAAAGCGAACTTTCCCATCTTGCCCAGAAAGTTCAAAAGGCGTGTCTGTCATTAGATGAGAAGCCTACCGAATTTGAAATAGTAACAGCTATTGCGTTTTTGTATTTCAAACGCCGCGGCTGCGATTACGCAGTACTTGAGGTAGGGCTTGGCGGACGTTTCGATGCGACGAATATAATCAAAAATCCGCTGGTCTCTGTCATATGCTCAATTTCCCTCGATCACACCTCAGTTTTGGGAAATACTGAGGAAAAAATCGCGTTTGAAAAAGCGGGGATCATAAAAAACGGCTGTCCGTGTGTATTATATCCTGTAAACAGCGATTCAGTAACGGCAATTTTCAAAGATATCTGCAGCCGCAAAAACGCGCCGGTTTATATCCCTCAGCTGTCTAAGCTTACGATAAAAAGCACTGTCAACAATAAAAAC
Organism: uncultured Clostridia bacterium; assembly: GCA_944387905.1. Lineage (GTDB taxonomy): Bacteria > Bacillota > Clostridia > Oscillospirales > QAKW01 > RGIG9041. The sequence continues at coordinate 2,112 of CALXGU010000166.1, read as the reverse complement.
GTATTCGATTATAAAAATGCTCGCTATTCTCCCGCCATGCTGGGCCGCCATCAGGTATACAACGCGGTCACGGCAATTACCGCTCTTGAAGTACTGGGTATCGCCCAAAACTGCATCATAAGCGGCATTGACAGAGCCGCAGCTTACGGCAGATATGAAATAATATCTGAAAATCCAAGGATAATACTTGATGCAGGACATAATCGCAGCGGAATAGAATGCCTTATGAAATCCATTAAAAACGATAAAAAAATAAAAGGACTTACCGTCATTTTCGGTATGATGGAAGACAAGGACTATCCGTTTGCAATACGTGAGATAGCATCCGCGGCGACAAAAATGATATGTATTACTCCCGACAGCCCCAGAGCGCTTGCCGCTGATAAAGCTAAACAGCTGGCAGAGATGTTTTGTCAGCAGTGCTATGCATGCGACGATATAAGAGACGCAGTGCAAAGAGCTCTTACCGGTCTCGGAAAAGGCACCATACTGGTGTGCGGATCGTTCTATATAATCGATAAGACGGTAAAAGAGCTGACAGCTCAGTGTAAATAACATATATCAATCAACATTAAACGACAAAAATATATAAGACTTTCTGTTAATATTACAGAAAGTCTTTTTTATTTCGGAGGAAAACATGAGCGCTCAATTCAAAATCGAAAACAGCACTCTGCGGGTCCTGCTTTGCGGAGAGATAGACCACCATACGGCGCGCAGCCTGTGCGAGAGCATAGATCTCAAGACCGTCTCGGTAAAACCGCAGACTATGCTTCTGGATTTTTCACGCGTATCGTTTATGGACAGTTCAGGTCTTGCCGTGGTCGTGGGCAGAAAACGGTTATGCGATAAGCTGGGGATACAAATGTATATTGTCAACATAAGCGGATATCCCGAAAAAATACTGAGAATGTCCGGAGCGGACAAGCTTGTTGAATTTAAGGAGGACAAAAATGAAAACTGACAACTCTATCAAATTGGAATTTCCGTCAAAATCCTCAAATGAAGGGTTTTCACGTGTTGCGATAGCGGCTCTGGCATCACAGCTCGATCCGACTCTTGAACAGATAAACGAAATAAAGACGGCGGTAAGCGAAGCGGTTACAAACGCAATAGTCCACGGCTACAAGGACAGCATAGGAACGATATACATAACCGCAAAAATACGCGGCAAAAAACTGACTGTCACTGTAAGAGACAAAGGCTGCGGTATTGCCGATATCGAGCAGGCGCGTCAGCCGATGTTTACGACCGGAAACGAAAATGAAAGAAGCGGTATGGGCTTTACCATTATGGAATCATTTATGGACAGGGTCAGGGTGAAATCAGTTCCCGGCGGCGGAACAAAGGTCACGCTTGAAAAACAGCTGGACATAAAACAATAACGGAGGTATCCGCATGCCTTCGGTATTGGACGAGGATAAGCTCGTCACTGAAAATATGGGCCTTATAAATATGGCTGTCAAAAAATACGTAAACTTCGGCGTGGATTATGAAGATCTGTTTCAGATCGGAGCAGTAGGACTTGTAAAAGCCGCAAAAGGCTTTGATCCGGATAAGAATCTCAAGTTCTCGACTTATGCAGTTGCGAAAATAATAGGCGAAATCAAAACCTATTTGCGTGACAACGGTCAAATAAAAGTCCCGCGCAGCGTAAAAGAACAAAAATTTAAAATTGAACGCGCGCACACCGAACTGATACGTGAGTTGGGTCGAGAGCCGCGGCTTTCAGAAATATCCCAGCGCTGTGATATACCGGTAGATGATATAATATACGCGTTGGACGCGACACAGTGCACTCTGTCTTTAGACCTGCCTGCAGACGAGGGCGGTGTCACGGTCGGAACTGGTGCCCGGGAAGAAGAAAAAACTCTTGACAGAGTTATGATCGCTCAGCTGCTCTCTTCCCTTGACGCACAAGAACGGAGAATTATAGTCCTCAGATTTTTCAACGACAGAACTCAGGCGGAAATTTCAAAGGAACTGGGTATGTCTCAGGTCGCTGTTTCGCGTATGGAAAAAAAGATACTAAAAAAACTTAAAGAAAAAGCTGCTCCTTATTAAAAATAATTGATTTTTTGGATTTATTTGGTTATAATTAAAAAAGGAGGT
>CALXGU010000165.1 GCA_944387905.1 uncultured Clostridia bacterium | reverse complement strand
AAAAAAAAAAAAAAGTACTCGAAAAACAGCATATGCTTGACAGTATCGACAGCGATGAGCAAAATGAGCTTAGGCGGCGCGCCCAGGAATATATTCCTGCAAAGGCAAGACAATTTGCCGACATGATGGGCGTGGAATATACAGATATAAAGATAACAGCTGCCAAAACCAGGTTCGGCAGCTGTTCTGCAGTAAATTCTCTTTGCTTTTCCCTGTATCTTATGTGTTATCCCGTCAGCGCAGTTGACGCGGTAATAGTTCACGAGCTTGCGCATATACGCGAAAAAAACCATTCACCGAGGTTTTACAGGATCGTGGAGGAAACCCTTCCGGATTATAAACAAAGGAAAAAACTGCTTAAAAACGGGATATTGTAAAAAATAACTTGATTTTGCGATAATTATGTGCTATCATATTTATCGCATTGAAATGCGCTGGTAGCTCAGCTGGATAGAGTGTCTGACTACGAATCAGAAGGTCGGGGGTTCGAGTCCCTTCCAGCGCGCCACGTCGCGGCAAGTCTTATGGCTTGCCGCATTTTTATACAAAAAATACGGCTGCGCTTTACCAAATTCCGCTCCTCTCTCCCGCAAAATCTATAGTTTTATATTGCTTATAACACAACTGGTAGTTGTATTGTGACGATAATGAATATTTAAAAATAAAAACGCCCCCGTATACGGGGGCGTAATTTTCCTTATTTAATTCAACATTGATGATATCCGCATGAGCGGCAGCTATTGCATATACGCAAAATAAGGAAAACAATAAACAATACTGCCAAAAGTGCAGCGGCTGCTATTATAGCAGGCAGGGCAGACGTTATCGTAGACGATAAAGCAGCACCTATTATTAGGCCTATCACTAAAGCAAGAAGCACGCCTATTACTGACAGTACTATCGTGTAGCAGCGGTTGACACAGCCGCAGCTTTTCTCGGGTTTGATGTTACAGTAGCAACAATTATTCATTTTTTTCACTTCCACATAATATTCGGATGCATGATACGCACCACGCACCGTACTTTATACTATGTATCCGTTTATTATATTGTTACAGACTGACTTTCGGCGCGTTTTCAAGCAAATATTTTTCAGCTTGCGTACACCATCTGCCGCCGTTTTGCTCAACTATGCGCGCCAGCTCTCTGTAAAGCGGATCACTTTTACCGTATTCAGCGAGTTTTGAGATTTCTATACATGGTATATCCAGTTCGTTATAGCACATTTTCTTAGCGCCTGACGGGGTTTTCATGGCAAAAATACTGTCCGGTACACTGTCCATGCCCATTATATGCGAGACCATACCAGAAGGGTCTATGGTCCCGTTTTCAATAAGGCGGATAACATCTATTGTATCCTCAGGAATGGAACCGGCAGTGCCTATGAGATGAATTCCGTCGTAATGCACGCGATAAAGGTTTAATGAGCCCTGCAATTCGTGCACGGGGGGACCGGCAAAGAAATTGAGACACCCGTCTTCACCCAGTATTGCCTCGCCCTGAGTGACAAGAGAAGGCACAGGCACCATGACAAATACGTCGTCGAATCCGCCCTGAGATATATCCCTCAAATACGTCACGACATCATCTATTGCGGATGTATTTACATATCTCAAGTCAACGCCTTTTGCGGCGGCGCCTTGAACAGTATACATCTTTGCTGCATAATCAAGTCTGTTCTGATCCAGATCCGTAACAACTACTTGCTTGCAGCCCGCGTAGTTTACGGCAAGTTCCACCGCTGCCAGACCCATTGGCCCCGCTCCGCCGAGTATCGCGAGCCGTCCGCCGCGCTTTGCTCCGTCAGTGCGTGTGTAAGTAGAATAATCCGTGTGATACATCCCTTTAAAAGCTCTGAGCACACAGCCTATTGCCTCGACAAGCGAGCCTTTATAAAACCCGTCGCCGTTATAGCTGATAAGACATCCGCGTTCAAGCACTATCTGCGGGACTACAGCATAGATACTGTTTCCGCCTATAAACCTGTATGAATATCCCGGATCATGACCGTTATCGAGTTTTAAAGCGGGCTGGATTACTATATTCTGTCCGGCTTTCCATTTATCCGCAACTTCGCTTCCCGCTTTTATTACCGTTCCGCACATCTCGTGCCCTATAATCACCGGATTTTGAGCAATATCTTCAGGTACACGCTTATGCGCGGATCCCTGTATGACAGCTTTGTATGTAGAAGCGCACAGAGAATCAGACACTACTTTTATAAGCACCTCCTGCGCTCCTATTTCCGGAAGTTGAAATTTTTCGATCCTCAGATCGTTTGCACCGTATAGACGCACTGCCTTTGTCAGCATGTTCATTTCTCCCTTGCTTATTATTTTTTTGTATGATACAATGTTATCAAGTTATTCATGTTTAGTCAACACATGACCGTAAAATAGATGAATATACATATTTTTTATCAACAATAATCATTTTTGATCAGAGGTAATCATGCTAATCGCACAAAGACGACAGGAGATTTTAAGCTATATCGAAAAAAACGGCAAGGCTACGGTGCCGGAGCTGGCCAAACTTATATTTGTGAGCGAACCGACGGTAAGACGGGATCTTACTGCCATGGAAAAGGAAGGACTTATAAATAAAGTTTACGGCGGAGCAATGGCCAAGTCGGCGGCAGACCGTGAGATACCTATGGGTGTGAGGCTGAAAGACGCGCTGCACGCAAAGGATATAATAGCGCAAAAAGCATGCCGGTACGTAAGCGACGGAGACGTGGTGATACTTGACGGGTCCTCCAGCGCGATGGCTATGGTCAAATATCTGACGCAGTTCAAGGAGCTTATAGTTATAACAAGCGGAGCCAAAACCGCAGTAGAGCTTGCGCAGGCAGGAATACGCACCTTTTGCACGGGCGGCATGATGATAACAAATTCCTTCTCATATGTAGGGCAGCAGGCTCAGGATTTTATTTCGGGAATAAACGCTGATGTTCTTTTTTTCTCATGTCACGGGCTGAGTGAAGACGGACGCGCAACGGATCTTTCAATGGAAGAAGTCAATCTGCGCAAAATTATGATGAGGCATTCAAAACGTAAGGTATTGCTTTGCGATAAAAGCAAATACGGAAAAGAATATTTTTATAATCTTTGCACTGTAAAGGACGTTGATGCGGTTATAACCGAATAATACGGCATTTATTCAAGATATCCGTTGTTTTGGATTATTTTTTGCTGTACCTGTTCAACACCAAATTCGTTTACATCTTTGATATTGCCGCAAACTGCCAAAGCGGCAGTTATGCCTGCCGCCTGACCCATAGCAAAGCACGGAGGCATAACTCGAATAGCTGCAAAGGCATATTTGTCTGCGGATACGTTCTTACCGGCAGCCATTAAATTTTTGATCGTTTCAATATAAAAACAGGCAAGCGCCGCTTGCCTGTTTTTTGTTTTATTATTTTGCTATGAAATTCTTATGGAATCTCATGATTATGGTAGCGATCTCCGCACGGGTTGCATTGTCGCGGGGTTTGAATTCTGTCTCGGTCTTGCCGTCTACAATGCCTGCCTGCTGACAGATATATACTGCGTCTTTTGCATAGTTTTGGATATTTGAATCGTCTTCAAATGCCTTCTTCTC
>CALXGU010000164.1 GCA_944387905.1 uncultured Clostridia bacterium | reverse complement strand
ACCGGACATGTCTATCTCATAGCCTGTCTCGTATTTTTCAGGATAGCCCTTTGACGCCATAACAACACAAGCGGCAGATTTATCGCTGAACCTGACAGGCGTATCAGCAAGCGTACCGTTTCTGCAAGCCTGCATTATCTCCAGCAGATCGCTCTCAAGCAGCGGCAGCACTACCTGGGTCTCCGGATCACCGAAGCGGCAGTTATACTCTATAACTTTCGGACCGTCCTGCGTGAGCATCAATCCGAAGTAAAGACAGCCCTTAAACGGTCTGCCCTCGGCTTTCATGGCTTCAACAGTCGGAAGAAAGATTTGATCCATACACTGCTGTGCTATACTGTCGGTATAAAACGGATTGGGTGCCACGGTTCCCATTCCGCCTGTGTTGAGTCCCGTATCGCCGCTGCCCGCGCGCTTATGATCCATAGACGAGATCATCGGCTTGACGGTATTGCCGTCAGTAAAGGCTAGCACAGACACCTCAGGACCTGTGAGAAATTGCTCAATCACAACAGTGCTTCCGCTGTCACCGAATTTTTTGTCCCGCATCATTGAATTGACAGCCGCCTGCGCCTGCTGTCTGTCAGATGCTATTATGACACCTTTACCGAGAGCAAGACCGTCGGCTTTTATGACTATCGGAAAACTGCAGCCGTCCAGGTATTCAAGCGCGGATTCTGCATTGTCGAACACCTCAAAACCGGCCGTTGGTATATTATATTTTTTCATAAGATGCTTGGAAAAACTTTTGCTGCCCTCAATCACAGCCGCCTTTTTGTCAGGACCGAAACACGGAATACCCTCGTTTTCAAGGGCGTCAACCGCTCCCAGAACAAGCGGATCATCAGGAGCCACCACCGCAAAATCAACCGCGTTTTGCTTTGCAAACTCCACTATTTTGGGAATATCTTTTGCGCCGATATCAACGCATACCGCGTCCGAAGATATTCCGTCGTTGCCGGGACGAGCATAGATTTGTGTGACTGACTTGTTTTCCCTGAGCTTTTTGATTATAGCATGCTCGCGGCCGCCGCCGCCCACTACCATTATTTTCATCATATCACCTAATTATTGTAAATAGGATATTTTTCGCACAGCTCCACGACCTGTTTTGTAATGCTTTCACGTGAGCCTTCAAAATTTTCGATCACCTTTTTGACCCAGTCGGCGATTAGCTTCATTTCCTGTTCCTTGAATCCGCGGCTTGTAACAGCAGGCGTGCCTATACGCAGACCGCTCGTTATAAACGGGCTCTGAGGATCGTTGGGGATAGCGTTCTTGTTTGCTGTTATATGCACCTCATCAAGACGGTGTTCAAGTTCATTGCCGGTGATTCCGCAGCCCCTCAGATCAAGCAGCATCAAATGATTGTCAGTGCCTCCGGATACCAGATCAACACCGTTTTTTATGAATTCATCTGCCAGCACCGACGCGTTCTTGATTATTTGCTGCTGGTATACCTTAAAGTCGTCGGAAAGCGCCTCTTTAAACGCAACGGCCTTTGCCGCTATTATGTGCATAAGCGGTCCGCCCTGGGTTCCGGGGAAAATCGCCTTATCGATTTGCTTTGCGTATTCTTCCTTGCATAGGATAAGACCACCGCGCGGACCTCTGAGCGTTTTGTGCGTAGTGGTTGTAACAACGTCCGCATAGGGTATCGGACTGGGATGCAGACCTGCGGCGACAAGTCCGGCGATATGCGCCATATCCACCATGAGATATGCTCCGACTTCATCTGCTATTTCACGGAATTTTTTAAAGTCGATCGTGCGCGGATACGCAGACGCGCCGGCAAGTATCAGCTTTGTCTTGTGTTCCTTTGCAAGGCGAAGAACCTGATCAAAATCTATTTGCTGAGTGTCATCGGACACACCGTACGGAACAATATTAAAATAGTTGCCCGATATATTGACTGGCGAGCCGTGTGACAGATGTCCGCCGTGAGCAAGACTCATTGACAAAACGGTATCTCCCGGTTTCAGAAAAGCATAAAACACCGCAAGATTAGCATTGGCGCCGCTGTGAGGCTGAACGTTGGCATGCTCGGCTCCGAACAGCTTTTTGGCACGCTCTCTTGCAAGCTCCTCTACCTCATCAACGTAAACGCAGCCGCCGTAGTAACGCTTGCCGGGATAGCCCTCGGCATACTTGTTGGTAAGTACGCTGCCGGCTGCCAGCAGAACGCCCTCTGACACGATATTCTCAGAAGCTATCAGCTCTATATTGTGCTGCTGACGCTTCAGCTCACGCTCACATGATGCATAGACCTCACTGTCAAATTCCTTAAGTTTTTCAAAAAACATTTTTCTATTCCTTTCTTTTTATTAATGATGGAAAAGCCGCATGCCGGTAAACGCCATTGCCATACCGTATTTATTGCAGCAGTCTATAACTATATCATCGCGTATCGAACCGCCCGGCTGAGCTATATAGCTGACTCCGCTGCGGCGGGCGCGCTCTATATTGTCATCAAACGGGAAAAACGCGTCCGATCCGAGCGCTACTCCGGTTATCTTTGAAAGATACTCTTTTTGCTGCTGTTTTGTAAACGGCTCGGGTCTTTCGTTAAAATATTTCTGCCAGTTTCCGTCAGCCAGAACATCGTCGTCATCATCTGATATATACACGTCTATTACGTTATCACGGTCGGGACGCTTAAGCTCAGGCAAAAACGGAAGGTTCAGGCACTTTTCATGCTGACGCAGATGCCATATATCCGCTTTGCTGCCTGCAAGTCTTGTACAATATATACGCGACTGCTGTCCGGCGCCGACACCGATGGCCTGTCCGTCAACCGCATAGCACACAGAATTTGACTGGGTATATTTAAGCGTTATCAGAGCCACAATTAGGTCGCGCTTTGCGCTTTCGGGAATATCCTTGTTTTCCGTCACCATATTTTCAAGCAGCCGTCTGTCTATCTTGAAATTATTTCTGCCCTGCTCAAAAGTAATACCGAATACCTGTTTGATCTCCTGAGGTTCCGGTACATAATCAGGGTCGATCTTCACTATATTGTAATTTCCTTTTCTCTTGGATTTGAGTATTTCCAGCGCCTCAGGCTCGTAGCCGGGAGCTATTATGCCGTCTGATACCTCACGCTTTATAAGCGCTGCAGTGGTGACATCACATATATCTGACAGTGCAATCCAGTCTCCGAAAGATGACTGTCTGTCTGTTCCGCGTGCGCGCGCGTATGCGCATGCCAGCGGTGAATCATCAAGCCCCTCTATATCATCCACAAAGCAAGCGCGTTTGAGTTTTTCAGGCAGCTTTATTCCCACCGCCGCGCTTGTAGGACTTACATGCTTGAAAGACGCAGCGCAGGGCATGCCTGTCGCCTCTTTGAGCTCTTTTACAAGCTGCCAAGAATTAAACGCGTCAAGAAAATTAATATATCCCGGTCTGCCGCACAATATTTCGATAGGCAGTTCGCTTCCGTCACGCATAAATATACGCGCCGGCTTCTGATTTGGATTACACCCGTATTTAAGCTCGAATTCTTTCATACAATTCTCCTTATACCAAAAGCTCCGCTCTGTCATTTCCGTCAAACAGGCGGTCAATTACAGGCTTTGCGTAATTTTTTATAAATTCATCGGTCTGACTGACGCTTCTTCCGATGTAC
>CALXGU010000163.1 GCA_944387905.1 uncultured Clostridia bacterium | reverse complement strand
ATGCTGTTTAATTTTCAATGTTCATTCGCGCCAGCTTCCTTTTCGGCGCCCCACCCCTTTGGGGTGCCTGTCTATAATATCACACCCTTTCTCCTTTGTCAACACCTTTTTGCTATCTTTTTATCCTTTTTTTATAATTTTAAATTTTAAAACAAAAAAAGATGAAATATAACATATTTCATCTTTTTTCAACTCAGATGTTAAACATCAAATCAGAATATACAGGAAACGGCCAATCTGATGAATCAACTAAAGTTTCAAGTTTATCTGCGCTTTCTCTTACTGCATTCATATCCGGAATTATAGTGGCGTTAAAATAGCATGATAATTTAACTATATCTTTGGCGCACGGGCACTCTGTCATGTCTTTGTCAAGTACATCTATGGCATTGCTCAAACTTGAACACAACTTATTTATTCTTTCAAAAGAAACTTTGGCCGGGTCATCATCTATTTCCACTCCGATTTGCTGCTTGACTGCAAGGGACTCAGCCAATTTCCCCGCATACTTCAACGCTGCAGGCAATATATCTCTTTTCGCCATATCAAGCATAGTATTAGCTTCTATATTTAATGTCTTTGCATAATTTTCATATGCTATTTCGCACCGGGCATGTAATTCTTTTTCGGTAAATATATTATTGCGCTCAAAAAACTTCACATTTTTTTCTGACACAAAATACGGTAATACATCTACTGTGCTTTTCAAATTCAGCAAACCGCGGCGCTCAGCTTCCTCAACCCACTCATTGGAATAATTATTACCGCTGAAAATTATGCGGCTATGCGCCGAAAATGTCTCACGCAGTATATCATCCACCTCTTTTTTAAAGTCCGAGCAATTTTCAAGGCGGTCTGAAAACTCTCTCAGCACATCGGCGGTCATCGTGTTAAGAATAACATTTGTAGTTGATATTGACATTGAGGATCCGGGCATACGAAATTCAAATTTATTGCCTGTGAACGCAAACGGAGAGGTCCTGTTTCTGTCTGCACTGTCCATTTTAAAATCGGGGAGTATATTAACGCCTGTACGTATTTTTTCAACCTTTATGCCGTCATATTCGACCCCTTCAATGATACATCTTACAATTTCTTCGATTTCTCCGCCCAAATAAACAGATACAATTGCCGGAGGCGCCTCATTGCCGCCCAGACGATGATCATTGCCAGGGCTGGCAACAGAGTATCTAAGTAAATCCTGATGCTCATCAACAGCTCGCAAAACCGCAGCAAGAAATATCAAAAACTGCTTATTTTCATATGGCTTTTTACCCGGTTTGAAAAGATTTATTCCTGTATCTGTACCAAGAGACCAGTTGTTATGTTTTCCGCTGCCGTTAACTCCGTTAAACGGTTTTTCATGTAAAAGACAAACCATACCGTGTCTTAATGCTACTTTTTTCATCATCTCCATTGTTATCTGGTTGTGATCTGTAGCGGTATTTGTCGTACAGTATACAGGTGCCAATTCATGTTGTGACGGAGCAACTTCATTATGCTCTGTCTTGGCATAAACCCCTATTTTCCATAGTTCCTCATCCAGTTCCTTCATAAACGCCTTTACGCGTGGTTTCAATACACCGAAGTAATGATCTTCAAGTTCCTGACCTTTCGGAGCATTGGCGCCGAAAAGGGTGCGGCCTGTAAAAATAAGATCCTTTCTTTTATCATAAAGCTTTTTATCTACCAAAAAGTATTCTTGTTCAGCGCCCACAGTCGGAATAACACGTTTGGTCTGAGTATCACCAAACAGCCTCACTATTCTCAGGCTTTCCCTGCTTATCAGCTCAATTGACTTTAATAACGGAGTTTTTTTATCAAGCATTTCACCTGTATATGAGCAAAAAACAGTCGGTATACACAAAGATTCATCTTTTATAAAGGCATATGATGTGGGATCCCACGCCGTATATCCGCGTGCTTCAAAAGTCGCGCGCACACCGCCCGAGGGAAAACTTGAGGCATCTGATTCGCCTTTGATCAGTTCCTTTCCGCTGAAATCCATTATTACCGTTCCGTCAGGCTGCGGTGAAAGAAAGCTGTCGTGTTTTTCCGCGGTCAGTCCTGTTAGCGGCTGGAACCAATGCGTATAATGAGTTGCACCGTGTTCTATTGCCCAGTCTTTCATAGCAGCTGCTACTTCATTTGCTATTTTTATATCAAGATCCTTATGCTGCTCTATTGTATTATAAAGTGACTCATAGATTTCCTTTGAGAGACGCTTTTTCATCTCTTTATCATTAAAAACATTTACACCGAACAGTTCCGGAATATTCATACATACCTCCACAAAACCAAGATACAATTAATATTGTTCAACAGTCACAAACAAAAACATTATATTTATCAGCATTATTAATGTCAAGCCGTTTATTCTTCGACCAAAGCAGAAACGCTTCTTCCGGTTTCTTCAAGCATTGTTTTAAGGTGTTGCTCCAGTTTTTCATTATTTCTGGGATATCCGGATACAAATATACCGACCTCCTGTTTTTCATCAGTAAGCTTTTCCATTTGCTCAACTGCCTTAAGTACAGATGTGTCTATAGAATTCCCGACATACATTGCGCCTGAAACAGCAGGTTCTGTTTCTTTAAGTCCTGCAGATACACGTATACAATATCCGTACAGGGTATATTCCATTCTCAAAGAATAATTTTCACCATATGTCAAGACTATGACCTGTGTTTTCAGCGTCATGGAAATCAATACCACACCGATAAAGCATAAAATTATATATTTTTTATTATTTACAAACTCTTTTACTTTGCTCATTTTCACTCCGATATATATTTTGCATTATAATTAGTTATTATATTATAACAAGTAAAGATTTTCAACAAATAATTAAAAAAGTATTTATTTTATTATTTAAAACGACTATAATATTAATAATATATATAAGGAGAAATAACCGTGGAAAAGTTTCCTGATATAAATAAATACAGTCGCATTCATTTTATAGGTATAGGCGGAGTATCAATGTCGTCGCTGGCCGTTATCCTTTCAAAAAACGGCAAAGAGGTCACGGGTTCAGACAGCAATGTATCCCAAAACACTAAAATGCTTGAGGAAAATGGCATAAAAGTATTTATCGGCCATAACGCCGATAATGTCAAAGGAGCTCAGCTGGTGGTATATACAGCGGCAATAAAAGACGATAACCCTGAGCTTGTACGCGCTAAAGAAACAGGCATTCCCACAATCGAAAGAGCTGTACTTTTAGGAATGCTTATGTCTTTATATCCGCATTCCATTGCCGTTGCCGGCACTCACGGAAAATCCACTACGACATCTATGCTCTCATCTATAATGCTGGACAGTCAGTGTGATCCTACCATACTTATAGGCGCACACTTTTCAAGAATAGACTCAAATTTCAAAGTCGGCAATTCTGATTTTTCGGTTTATGAGGCTTGTGAGTACGTAAATTCATTTCATCACTTTTATCCTGAAACTGCTGTTATTTTAAATATAGATGCCGACCATCTTGATTTTTTCAAAGATCTCGATAGCATAAAAGAATCTTTCAAAAGATTTATTCAAAACGTCAGTGAAAACGGCACTGTTATTATAAATGGTGACGATAACAACTGCAGACATATCGCTGATAATTGCAACAGAAAAATTTTAACTTTCGGGATCGAGCAGAACAATGATTGTTAT
>CALXGU010000162.1 GCA_944387905.1 uncultured Clostridia bacterium | reverse complement strand
ATGACAAGAATAGCCTTCATAACCGACAGACTGTTCAGCCGCTTCGGACTTACCGGCAAATCATTTATCCCTATTATTGTCGGAACCGGCTGCGGTGTTCCCGGAGTTTTAGCTTCCCGCACACTGGAAAGCGGAAAGAACAAATTTATAACCATATCTACCACTACTTTTATGCCGTGCAGTGCGAAACTGCCGCTGATCACTTTAATATGTTCAGCCTTTTTCAGGCATAAAATGCTGGCAGCCGTCAGCATATATATTATCAGTATATTATCAATAATTTTATCTGCTGTTATTCTCAGATCTTTTAAATTCCTGCCCGAATCAAACACACCGTTTATTATGGAAATGCCCGATTATCATCTGCCTAAGATCTCAAATGTGTTCAAAGATGTAAAACAGCGTGTATTATCTTTTCTAACAAGAGCTGCGACAGTAATAGTATTGGCTTCCATTCTAATATGGTTATTGTCAAATTACCGTTTAATGAACGAATCTGTAATAAAATGTCAATTAAATGACAGCTTTCTGGCCTCGTTAGGCAAATCTGTCGCATTTGTTTTCAGGCCTCTCGGATGGGGAGACTGGAGATTTGCAGTTTCGGCGGTTTCAGGTATAATTGCCAAGGAAAATACCGTCAGCACTCTAGGTATACTTTTTGGAAACAGTGAACTGAGTACTGTCCTTGTAAAAACTTTAAGCACAAATGCAGCCTTTTCTTTTGCAGTATTTAATGTACTCTGCGTTCCGTGCGCAGCGGCAGTCTCTGCGATTTTTCGTGAATTGAACAGCTTAAAATACGGTACGTTTACAGTATGCTACCAGTGCTGTTTTGCTTATCTTGCAGCACTATGTGTATACAAACTTTCTTTTTTGACTTTGCCTGTTATGATAATAACAGTCTTTTTGGCTTCAAAGCCAAAAAAATAAAACACGCCCCAAATAAGGGCGTGTTTTTCAGTTTCCGCATTCTATGCTTATGTTATTGAATACCGCCAGCACATCTTCAACAGTTGTATTCTGTTTATCAGTTCCGGACCTGTCAATAACGATATTTCCCTTATCCATCATTATAAGCCTGTTGCCGTACTGTACTGCATACCTTAAATTGTGTGTAACCATTATAACTGTAAGCTGTTTTTCTTTTACCACCTTATCGGTCAACTGCATTATGATTTCGGCGGTTCGCGGATCAAGAGCCGCCGTATGCTCGTCAAGCAATAGTAAATCAACCGGTGTAAGCGTACTCATTATAAGGGAGAGCGCCTGACGCTGGCCGCCTGATAAAAGTCCCACTGGCACTTCCATTTTATCTTCAAGACCAAGACCCAGCTGAAAAACTATTTCCTTAAACTGATCCTTCAGACGTTTGTTCACCGCAAACTTAAAAAGATACGGCTTTCCTTTATTCAAAGCAAGAGATAAATTTTCAGAAATTGTCATGTCAGGCACCGTTCCTACAGACGGATTCTGAAATACGCGACCTATTTTCCTCGCACGCATATATTCCGGTAATTTAGTGATATTTTCCGCGTCGAGCAAGACATCTCCGCTGTTTACAGGCAATGTCCCGCTGATGATATTCAAAAGCGTAGTTTTTCCCGAACCGTTAGAACCCACGACCGACAAAAATTCCCCTTTTTTTACAGTAAGCGAGAAATCATTAAAAAGCTGTGTCTCGTTTACAGTGCCGGCGTTAAATATTTTCACTATATTTTTAAGCTCAATCATTCTTAACGCTCCTTGAGGTTAGTCTGTTTTTATTTGCAACAATACTGCTTATTTTATCATTGAAAATAAGGATCATTGCAAATAATACTGCGTTAAGCAGTTTTAGATATATGCCGCCGGTATCAACAAGAACCAAATAATTAAGACACAACGAGTATATTACCGCTCCGAAAATGACAGCTGTAGTGTCCTTTATAAAGCGAATATTAGAAAAAACCGTAATGCCTATAATAACAGACGCCAAAGCCATAACAACTTTACCGCTGCCGCTGGTATTATCGTACTGCATATACAAATTTGCATACAGCGCTCCGGAAACCGATACAAAACCGTTTGCAAGCGCAAGACCAAGTATTTTATAATTTCCGCTGTTTTTTCCTAATGATACAACAAGTTTTTCATTGCTGCCGGTAGCTCTGAGCATATATCCGAGTTTTGTTTTGAGGAATATATCTATTATAATCTTTACCGCAATTACGAATACGATTAAAATTGCAATAATGATATAGTCTTTTGCCGCCGTGCCGAAAGCTGTAAAAAACTCCACTCCGAACAGACGTTGAATCGATTCGCTTCTGAAAGAAAAAATAGAAGTAGTCTGGCCGTTTTTCGTAAGCAGCTTGGTAAGCGCCAGAGTGACAGAAAGCAAGGCGGTCATTACAATGATACCGGACAACAGCTTTGATATATTGAATTTTACATGCAGCATTCCGGTCAGCGCACCGGCAGCTAAGCCGGACAAAAAACTTAAAATAATGGCCGGCAGTGCAGGAATTGATAAACGAAGCATCAATATAGTGCAAAAAACCCCGCCAAGCGGAAAAGTTCCGTCAACCGAAAGATCCGGAAAATCCAAAATAGAGTATGAAATATACACACCCAATGCTAACACTGCAAAACACAGGCCCATCTGCAGGCCGTCTATCGTAGTAGAAAAAAACAGCATACTTTACTTCCTCTTTATCTATTCGGCAATATCTGTGACCGAAATGTTTGTCGGGACTGTTAATCCCAGCATAGAACAAACCTCTGAATTATAATAATTGATTGGGTCGGTGATTCGTGAAACCGGTATATCAGATGCGGATTTTCCGCCAAGGATTTCTGCCGCGGATTTACCGGCGGATTTTCCAACAGTGATATACTCTATAGAAGCACTTGCAGCGCACCCTACTTTTACCTGTTCGATTTCCGAACCGAAAACAGGTATTTTCTTTTCGTTGGTAATAGGAAGAATATTTGTCTCAAGCTTTCCTACCACTGTATTGTCAAGCAGGTTTACAAAACAATCTGCTCCACGGTCAATAAGTTCATTTGTTTTTGCATCTATTGTAGTAATATCTGCAACGGCGCTGTCAAGTATTTCCATGCCGTCATATGCCAAGGCAGCCTGTTTCAGACTTTCTACCTGCACAGGCGAGCTGGATTCCTCAGTTGAATATAATACGCCTATATTTATATCTGATCTGCCCATAAACGCAGTGACGATTTCCAGCTGCTTTGAAAAATCGGGAATATCTGACGATCCGGTGACATTATCGTAGTTATCCATGACTGTTGAATCAGTTACAGCGCAGTATACAACGGGTATTTGAGAGTCAGCGGCAGCATTCGCAGCGGCAACAGCTGACGGAGTTGCAATGGCTATTATAACAGCTGCATTTTTATTCACAAGATTATTAGCCTGAGTCTGAGATACACTGGCGTCAAAATTGCTGTTTACATATTCGACGTTATAGTCATCAAGATTTATACCATTCTCCTCAAGACCCGCTATGACACCGTCATAGCAGTTGTTGAGCGAGCCATGAGACCCGAACTGTATTATTCCTATCGTCTTTTTTCCGGATTGTGAACAGCCGAAAAGAGCTAAAAGCAAAGTACATATAACAAATATTATCAGTAATTTATTGATTTTTTTCATTTTACTTTCTCCTCCCTTTAATTAACAACTATCGGTTATTATATCATACATCTTCTATAAAATTCAA
>CALXGU010000161.1 GCA_944387905.1 uncultured Clostridia bacterium | reverse complement strand
TATTCTGTCCGCATATACATATATGATCAAGCTTTGAACAACTTTGGCGTTAGAATCATTTACGGACCCGTCTATGCTGTTGTTATAGTATCGCATAGAGCCCATAAAAGCTGATGTAAAGCTGGGCTGAGCCGAGCTTTGGGGTATGTTGCCCGCGTAATCGCCGGAGACTGAAATTTTAAGAGGCTCCATGCGTATAGCATTTCCGGACGCTCCGTTTGTAATATTTGTCAGGGCATATTCTCCGCATGCTATTAAATATTGAGCACCATCTTCGATTGACTGAGCTTTTTTATAATACTCTCCGTCTTTCTTATAAAAAGTAAGAACAGACGGCGAGCCGTAAGAAAATTTATTACCTGTGCCGCAATGCACGCTTTCGCCGTTATAATTCAGATAAAAATTATCTGATACAGTCCATATTATAGGCGAATCAACAGTATTGAGGTTGCCGTCGATCCCGAGATATTTGCCGGTCTGGACGTTTTTAATACTATAGCCGTTTTCAGAAGTCTCAAATGTCCAGAGTACACTGTCATTTATTTCTGTAACTGTTTCTGATGATGCTGCTTTAGATCCGTCAGCCAGATAGTTGGTGACACGCTGAGCGGTGTCGGTACGGATGTATGCCGAATCAGTACCGTGATCATGACCGTAAAGATAAAGTACATTAGGATATTTTGCAAGAATATTTTTGAAATTTGTATTGCATGGTTCGATCATACCTTTAGAAGGAGATGAAAGACTGTTTGAATCATTAAACGGAAAATGTCCGATAACAAAAACCGTTTTATCCTGACCGATTTCCGACAATTTATTGTCTACCCATTGAATGGCGCCGTCAGTATATGCATAATTGTAATTTTGAAGATTTCCCTGAAGAGTTTCGTGAGCTGTATTGATGCAGACAAAATCAAAGCCGTTTATAACATAATGATATGCCAAAAGGTTGGGATTGCCGTTATAATCCTCGTAATAGCACTCATTTTCAGAAAGCTCTCCGACATGCTCTTTCATGTATAGGTCATAATAAGGCGCGCTGTCATAGCCGTCTCTTTCGCCGCAGCTATAATCGTGGTTACCCGTTATCCAAAGTACGTTTTCGGTTACTTTT
This sequence comes from uncultured Clostridia bacterium, assembly GCA_944387905.1. Taxonomy (GTDB): domain Bacteria; phylum Bacillota; class Clostridia; order Oscillospirales; family QAKW01; genus RGIG9041. Next base: position 2,614 of record CALXGU010000161.1, on the reverse strand, counting down.
GAGGTGGCGCTGACTACATTTGCAAGCACAGAGTCAAGCTTGTCCTTGCTGACCTGATTGTCGGAACTCACATCTCCGCCTATGATCAGTACGTCTACATTTTCATTTGCGGCAAGAGAGTTGCAGACCTCGGTTATGGTTCCGCGTATGCTTCCATTGTTTAAAATATCATTTTGATTGTGCAGATCGCTTATACACGCAATGGTCATAAGCGGTTTTTCCTGCTGTGCAAATGCAAAGCAAGGTAGCGATGATATGAAAATCACCGCAGCTATTAATATTGATAAAATTTTACTGCGTTTTTTCATAAGAATTTCTCCTAAAATTATTCTCATATATATATATCATATATTTCATATAAATACAACTCAACTTTATATAAAATGTTTGACAATTTGACAATACAGGACTATAATCATAAAAAAGAAAGAGTGATAATATGGAAAATGATCGTTTTGAAATGTATAATGCAAAGCGCAATCAAATTATATCTCAATACAAAAAAAAGAAACGTATAAATGTGTTGGCGGTACTGCTGATGGGTCTTTTACTGTTGGCAATAGTTGTCGCATTAAAAGATATTTTAAATATTGCCGTGACGCTTGTTCTGAGCGCAATGATAATAATGGTGACTGTTATTTTTGCCAGAATCCGTGCAGTGACAATCAACCATACAATGGATTCAAGATTGAAATTATATGAACAGGAGGAGCCCGAATTTCATGCCAACTTCAAAAAGTGAAAGAATATGTATAGAAAACGACAGACTTTCTGCTGTTATAGATAGTAAAGGCGCTCAGCTGAGATCATTGAAAAAAGACGGCACTGAAATTCTGTGGCAGGGCGATAAACAGTATTGGACGGAAACAGCCCCGATCCTTTTTCCGATATGCGGAGGGCTTAAAGATGACTCATACATTCTGGACGGTAAAAAGTACAGTCTTGAAAAGCACGGCTTTGCATGTAATCTTGAGTTTGAGGGTCAGCGTATAGATGATAAAAGCGCAAGATTTGTACTGCGCTCTGATAATTATACTCTTGAAAAATACCCCTATAAATTTGTTTTTACCGCAACATTTACATTACAGGACGATTCGCTTAAAACGACATATGAAATAAAGAATATGAATGACTGCGAAATGTACTATTCTGTCGGCGCTCATGAGGGATTTGCCTGTAAAGAGGGAATAGAGGCATGCAGTGTTGAATTTGAAAGACAGGAAGCATTTGACGCATGTATTGTGCAGGACGGACTGCTGAGCAGAAACAAGCAGAAAATGTTGCCGGACGGTAAAAAAATAGACCTAAAAGAGAAATATTTTGCGGTTGACGCGCTGATATTTGAAAATATAAACTCCGATTCTGTAACGCTTATAAATCGTGAGAATCAGAGAAAAATAACGGTATGGTGCAAGAATTTTGAAAATCTTCTGATATGGGCTGTGCCGGGAGCAAAATTTGTTTGCATCGAGCCGTGGAGCGGATTTCCCGATTACATAGATACCGATAAGGATTTTACCAAAAAAAATGCCATACAGAAAATTTTACCTTTCGGTACATCTGTAAAAACGCATATTATTACAATCGGATGATAAAAGTATCAAACTTTCCTTATGTGCTGATAGGATGGCATTCACAGAACAAGTGTGCAGTTTTTAAGATGAGACTGCACCTTTGTTTTTAGTTTCAGCGACTGTAAAAATGAAATATAGATGAGATGTTTTTATCCGTTTGAATTTTTAGATTGTGAGGTAATAATGTGCCGCTTGTAATTGTACGCAACGATATTACAAAAATGTCTGTAGATGCCATTGTAAATGCTGCCAATTCTTCTCTGCTTGGCGGCGGAGGGGTGGATGGCTGTATCCATCGCGCGGCCGGAAAAGGACTGCTTGAAGAATGTAAAACACTGGGAGGCTGTGAAACCGGGAGTGCCAAAATCACGGGCGCATACAATTTGCCATGCAAATATGTGATCCATGCAGTCGGTCCGCGATGGCTGGGCGGAAAACGGAATGAACAAGAGCTTTTGGAATCCTGCTACAAAGTTTCTTTGCAGCTTGCAAAAGAGCATAATTGTGCGTCGGTGGCTTTTCCGCTCATTTCCTCAGGAATATATGGCTACCCTAAAGATAAGGCTTTGAAAGTTGCCGTTGACGTAATAAGCGCCTTTTTGCTCGAAAACGATATGACAGTTTATATTGTTATTTTCGATAAAGCGGCTTATAAAATAAGTGAAAAGCTTTTTTTAGATATCGCCCAATACATAGATGATAATTATGCGGACATGCATACAGATCATGTCAGAGAAATCCGCCCAATAAACGAATCCGCGGATCTCGCGCCCGTATCAGAAGAGTACGTATATTTGAATGCGCCGGCGGAAGATGTACTTGAGGATAGGATCAGGAAAATGGATGAAAGCTTTTCTCAAATGCTGCTGCGTAAAATAGACGAGAAAGGCATAACAGATATCGAGTGCTATAAAAAGGCAAATATAGACCGTAAATTGTTTTCCAAAATCCGCAGTGATATTCATTATAGACCCAGTAAACCTACTGCCGTTGCTTTCGCGATAGCATTGGAATTATCACTTTCGGAAACCGAAGATATG
>CALXGU010000160.1 GCA_944387905.1 uncultured Clostridia bacterium | reverse complement strand
AAAGGCTCAGTCCTATAAGAGCGACGGTCGGACCTATAACGACGGGAGGCAGGAGCTTGTCCACCCAGCCGGTGCCGACAAGCTTTATCACTATCGCGATGATTACGTAAACCGCGGCGGCGAAAACCGTACCGACGATCGAGCCCAGAAATCCGCAGCTGGCAGCGCCGATAAGCGGACTGATAAACGCGAATGACGAACCTAAGAAAACAGGACTTCTGCGTCTGGTGAACACGATGTAGACCAGCGTACCCACGCCGGCGCCGAACAGTGCCGCGGCCTCATCCATGACTATTGTGTCCTGAGCCGCATTGACCAGTACCGGAACAAGCAGTGTCGCGGCGATTATCGCAAGCAGCTGCTGTACCGCGAACACAAGGTTTGCCATAAATTTCGGCCGGTCTTCAACATTGTAGATCATTTTCATAATGCTATATTTCCTCCTAAAATTTAATTTATTACTCATTTAAAAAAAACAGCCCTGCCGCAGTACGGCAGAGCAACCTCAAACAAAATCATGTCAACGCGGCGAAATTTCTCCATCGCATGCAGGGGCTTTTTTAACCCGAGTAATTTTATCATATCTGAAAATGTTTGTAAAGTGTTTTTCTCGACAAAAAGATATTTTTATCAACTGTCTTTACAGCCAAATTTATTTCATTTATAATATTCTATAGAAAAGGAGGCAGCGGCATGGAGTTTTCCGATCTGTTTGAAAAGGTCCCGATAGTCGCAGCGGTCAAAAGCGAAAACGAGCTAAGCGCGAGTCTGATGTGCGACAGCAATGTGGTGTTTTTGCTATTCGGCGATATATGCAGCATACCTCGGCTTGTGCGTGAAGTAAAAGCCGGAGGCAAGCTGGCAATAGTACATATAGACCTGATAGAAGGTCTTGCCTCACGCGAGGTGGGCGTTGACTACATACGCGAAAACACCGACGCGGACGGTATCATCTCTACCAAAGCGGGTCTGATCCGCTACGCCAAGTCTCTGGGACTCATAACGATACGCAGATTTTTTCTGCTCGATTCACTCGCGCTTGAGACGATATCCAAGCAGTCTGCGCTTACCGACGCGGACGCTTTTGAGGTACTTCCGGGCGTGATGCCCAAAATAATCTCACATATCGTAAGCGAATGCGAAAAGCCGATAATCGCGGGCGGACTTATCCGCGACAAGGACGACGTGGTAAACGCTCTCAGCGCCGGTGCGATCGCTGTGTCCAGCACAAATTCGGACGTCTGGTTTTTGTGATTTACCGTTTTTTCTCAATTTTTAAATCAATTTGCAATTTTTATTCATGATTTTGAAATAATAAGCATGTATAATAGTAAAAAATTTGAAGGGGTAAAAAATTATGAGTGACGATTTTGAAAAATTTCTTGAGAGTATAAAAAACAGACAGAACGATGATGATCAGCGTCAATCCTCACAGGACAATGCAAGCTCTGAACAAAGCCAAAACGGCGCTTCGTTCTCCGAAAAGAAACCTGACAGCACTGCTTTTGACCAGCAGGCACAAAACGCCGGTTTCTTTAAAGACAGCGGACATGAAACAAACTTTTCGCAATCCTCAGCGCACAATACCGGCTTTTCACATGCCAATGCGCAGCAAAACGCATATACCGGATATACGGGATATGCTCCCGAGCATAAAAAACCGAAAAAGGATAAAAAAGGCATGCGGCCTGCGTCTGTAATAGCTATTTGTATCGTATTGTCGCTTATAGTAGGCATAGCAGGAGGCGTGGGCGGAAATTATCTGTACGGTATTATCAGCCCGTCGTCTGCAAGCGGCGCAAATGTTGTCATGTATAAGACCGTTACTCTCAAAGACCAGTCAGGCAATGACGTGACGCAGACGCTGTCTGTCGGTGAGATAGCCGATGCGGCAAAAGACAGCGTGGTCGAGATAACGACAGAGGGCGTTACAACCGGAAACTTCATGATGCAGTACGTTACGGAAGGCGCCGGCTCAGGTGTTATTCTCACTCAGGACGGCTATATTGTCACCAATAATCACGTGATCAGCGACGCTACCTCGATTTCTGTGCGCACCACCGACGGCACCAGCTATAAGGCAAAAATAGTCGGAAGCGACGAAAAGACCGATCTTGCGGTACTCAAAATAGAAGCTGAAAATCTGTCGTTTGCGACATTCGGAGACTTTTCCGCGTGCAAAGTCGGCGATACGGTCGTGGCGATAGGCAACCCGCTCGGACAGCTGGGCGGCACAGTCACAGACGGCATTATCAGCGCGCTTGACAGGGAAATCACCATCGACGGAAATATCATGACTCTGATCCAGACAAACACCGCCATAAACCCCGGAAACTCGGGCGGCGGACTGTTCAACACAAGCGGACAGCTCATAGGCGTAGTCAACGCCAAGTCCGCAGGCGAGGACGTTGAGGGTCTGGGATTTGCTATACCGATAAACATAGCACAGCCTGTGATCGAAGATCTTATAGAGTACGGTTATGTTACAGGGCGTATAGAGACAGGCATCGAAGTCATAGAAATATCAGACTTCCAGACGGCGATGTACTATCGTGTTACGACTGCCGGACTGTATGTATACAGTGTGGAAAACAACTCAAAGGCCGATGACGCCGGATTCAAACCGGGTGATCTTATCAAATCTGTCGACGGACAGGAGATCACGACTCAGGAGGATTATGACAAGATAATAGACAGCTACTCGGTCGGCGATACTCTTGAGGTGGTGGTCGAACGCGCAGGCAGCGAGCAGACGCTCTCGCTTGAGCTGACAGAGTACACACCCATTTCTGCGAACGCAAGCGCAGCATAAATATTATAAAAACTGCCGTAGTGTATAATACGCTACGGCAGTTTTTATATGACTACTGTAATTTTAAACATTTGTGCAATTTTAACAAAAATATTAATTCATATCAATTATTATTTACTTTTATTAATTTTTATCATATACTAAATACAGAAAGTACTTTCTATAAAAGGAATATTTTTCTACAATGGTAATACTCCGTTGATTTGTTATCAAAAATACAAGACAATTAAAAGAAAGGAGTAAAATTTATGAGAAAAAACAAAGTTTGCAAAATATTTTCTGTAGTTATGATTTTAGTTTCAGCACTTGTTTGTCCCATAAGTTCTAATGCTTACAGTTTTTTAAAAACAGCGGACGGATCGGCAGATATCAGCGGACTTAAAGACTCTTATATCGTTTTTCAGTCTTGGAACGGATTTACGCAGGAGACACGCTGGGCAATCGACTATGCTTCAAGACAGTGGAACAATAGAACCGGGTATACAAAACTCTATCATTCAGCGACACAACACAGTGAGGAGAATAAATACCCTGTTCAGGACGGCAGAAACCTTATAACAAAAGTATCGAATATTGTAAATACAACCGGCAATGTAACATTGATGAGAACATATTACTACTACGATTTATACGGAACAAAATATCAGATTTACGAGTCAGATATTGTTATTAACAATAGTGTTCCGTGGCGCAATAACGGAAGCGCAAATGGTTATGACGTGCAAAATGTCATGACACATGAGTTCGGTCATATGTTAGGATTAGGTCATTCCGAATTCACTGAAGCGACTATGTATGAGAGTTCCTCTATGGGTGAAATTAAAAAAAGAGATCTTCATCAGGATGATTTAAACGGATTTAACGCCTTGTATTAAAGAAAGGAGAACTTAACATGAAAAACAAAATCATGTCATTA
>CALXGU010000159.1 GCA_944387905.1 uncultured Clostridia bacterium | reverse complement strand
GCGGTAAATAGGTTGTCAATAAACTCCTGCATTCTGTTTGTTTCCTTTCGGCAAAAATATATAGTTTGTATAATAGGTGCCGTATTTTGAAAAGCCTCTGCGATAGACCTTGTTTTCACTCAGTATTTTAACAATAGGCAGAGGTATGTGGTCGCTTACTTTTATTTCCATAAGAAACAGTCCGTCGTCCAGCAGCGGGACAGTGCCTGCATAGCCGTTTTTAAACGGTCCGCCTCTTACATCCGTGTCAAAAGTAATTCTTATTTTATTATCAGATTTGAGGAAGTAAGCAGCTCTGTTGTAAGCGATAAGAGCCTTGGGCTCGACAGTGTATGTTTTCAAAAAATGCTGTATTTCATTTGCCACCATATCGTGCATATAATTGCCGTTTTTGATAAACTGACCTGTTTCAAGAAAATCAAGAGCGTCGGCATATGTCATTTTTACTCTGCGCTTATTGACGCAGCCGTCTGCTTTTTTCTTTAATTCAATAAAGACCTTGTCGTTGCTGTCAGGATTTTCGTAATAGGAACGAAGCCTTAATTTTTCCTTGAACGGCGGTTTGGAAACTGAGTGACGTATTAATGAATAATCTTGGGTATCATAATAAATATTAAATAAACTGTATGTTTTTCCGCCGATACAATATTCGTCTGCGTCAACGTAGGGAGCAATACCTTCTGTAACAGCCTTGTATTGGTCGGTATTAAGAATATACTTTAATTCATACCTTTTAAAGGTTTTTATAGCCATAACATATATTCCTTTATTTTATTTCATTTATTTTACATCAAAAAATTATACAAAGTGTTAGCAAACAAAAATGAAAGGTATTTAAAAATTGCCGTAAATATTTTAACATATGATTATTGAAATGTACAGTGCATTTTATATGATTTTACACAAAAATACAAAAAAATGAGCGTTTTTTTATACCTTGACATTGGCTTTGGTTTATAGTAAAGTAAAAAGGTTAAAAAAGAGCAAAGAAGGATATAGGATGACAAAGAGAGAGGATTTAAGAAATATAGCGATAGTAGCGCACGTCGATCACGGCAAGACTACGCTTGTAGACCAGATGCTCAAGCAAAGCGGAACGTTCAGAGAAAATCAGGTCGTAGCCGAGCGTGTCATGGATAATAACGATCTCGAGCGCGAAAGAGGAATAACAATCCTTGCCAAAAATACTTCTATACATTATAAGAATGTAAAGATAAACGTTATCGATACTCCCGGTCATGCAGATTTCGGCGGAGAGGTAGAGCGTGTTCTGAAGATGGTTGACGGGGTTATACTTCTTGTTGACGCTGCGGAAGGACCTATGCCTCAGACAAGGTTTGTACTTCAGAAGGCGCTGCAGATGGGTCATAAGGTAATTGTTGTTATAAACAAGATAGACCGTCCGGATCAGAGGGTAAATGAAGTGATCGATGAGGTATTAGATCTGCTTATAAGTCTTGATGCCAGTGATGAACAGCTTGACAGTCCGGTGCTGTTCTGCTCTGGACGTGACGGCACGGCATCTTTGTCTCCGGATGTACCCGGAAAAAATCTCGAACCGCTTATGGATGCGATCCTTGAGCATATAGATTCTCCGACTGTTGAGAGCGACGGACCGACACAGATGCTTGTGTCATCGATAGATTATAATGAATATGTCGGAAGAGTTTGTATCGGTAAAATAGAACGCGGGACATTGAGCAAAAATCAGGAAGTCAGGATATGTGAGTACCACGATTCACATGCGCCGTACGGCGCCAAAATAGTAAATCTGTATCAGATAGAAGGACTCAACCGTGTTCCGGTTGACAGCGCCCGGGCGGGGGATATTGTTTGTATTTCCGGTATTGCCGATATTACGATAGGAGATACGGTATGCGATCCGGACAGCATCGAGCCTTTGCCGTTTGTAAAGATATCGGAGCCTACAGTCGAGATGACGTTTTCGGTAAACAACGGACCATTTGCCGGTAAAGAGGGCAAATTTGTCACTTCCCGGCACTTGCGCGAGCGGCTTCAAAAGGAGCTTTTGAAGGATGTCTCGTTAAGAGTCAGCGATACAGAAAGTACAGAGAGCTTCCGTGTCGCGGGCAGAGGTGAAATGCATCTGTCAATACTCATAGAGACTATGCGCCGCGAGGGATATGAGTTTATGGTCGGCGCGCCCAAGGTGCTGTATAAGGAAGAAAACGGAAAGCTGCTTGAGCCTGTTGAAAGATTTGTATGCGACGTGCCGTCAGAATATATGGGAGCGGTAATGGAAAAACTGGGCAGCCGTAAGGGAGAACTTGTACAGATGACGCCGTCCGGCGACAGAATGCGGCTGGAATATTTAATTCCTTCCAGAGGTCTTTTCGGATATAAAAATGAGTTTTTGACCGATACCCGCGGAGAGGGAATAATGAGCACGGTATTTGACAGCTATGCTCCGTATAAAGGTGAAATAAACAGCCGCAACACAGGCTCTCTTGTCGCTTTTGAGACTGGTGAAGCCGTCACATACGGGCTGTATAACGCTCAGGAACGCGGCATTATGTTTATTACTCCCGGCACGCCGGTGTATGAGGGCATGATAGTCGGAGTGTCTCCGAAAGCCGAGGACATAAATGTGAATGTGTGCAAGAAAAAACATGTGACAAATATGCGCGCATCCGGTTCTGATGAAGCGCTCAGACTCGTTCCGCCTAAAATAATGAGTCTTGACGCATGCATAGAATTTATATCAGACGACGAGCTTATTGAAGTGACTCCGAAAAATCTCAGGCTGAGAAAGACCATACTTTCAAACTCACAGCGCGCAAAGGCAAAATTCGGAGCTAAAAATCAAAATTTTTGATTTTGAAATATGTAAATAATAAAGCTATCCGATTTATCGGATAGCTTTATTATTTTATCAGTTATGTATTTTGAAAAGTTTTTTCAAAATGCCTGCGATCATTTTGGGCGGCTTGATCACAACTACCTTCATTTAAAACATACCCTCCTTCAGCTTTTGAGTAAGAATATGCCGATAACAAGCAGCAGGCACGCGAATATCAAAACGATAAAGATATCCGGTACAAATATCTGCACTATCGTGCCGAGCGAAAAGCAGGTGAGAGCCAGCCCGAAGATTTTTAAACTGCGTTGATTCATTGACCGATCTCTCACCGCCTTTGCGTTCTTATCCCATACTATGCAAGACGTGTCTGTTTTGTTAATGCGCATATATGTCAAAATATTCCGGCATTATAAATATCCTGATTGCAGATAGTCAGATGCAGTCTTGAACGCTCAAAATTTTCACTGTCTTTATACTGCGCATATACTATCAGATCACTTATGTCACAGTTGAGTTCTTCAATAAGCGCACGAGAGAAAAAAATCTCGTTGAAAATTTCCAGCTTGTCAAAATCATTTTTAAGGTTTTGGCACAATGAAACTTTAGTTTCAAAATCCGAGTTTATGCATGCCTCCAGAGTCTGGTCGATTTTCTTTGCCAGCATGTTTGAATAAAACAGCTCCAGCACCGTGCCAGTGACAACAAAAAAGGCCAGTATACTAAAGCATATCACGCTTCTTTTCAAAAAATCATCGTTCCTTCCTGACAATATAAGTTTTTCCTTTGCTGTCGCGTGTCAGCAAAAAAATATCCGAGGCGCTTTTAAGGTTCTGAGCCTTTAGTATTTTATCAAGCCAGTCATCCGGAAGGTCATCGGGCATATTTTTGCGAATAATACGTCCGTCGGAAATAATTATATTTGGCATTTC
>CALXGU010000158.1 GCA_944387905.1 uncultured Clostridia bacterium | reverse complement strand
ACGATGTCAAGGTAAGAACCGGCGAAAGCCACATCGAATGCAAAGAATGCAGAATGTAAAATAAAACAGCGGTACTGATGTACCGCTGTTTTTTATTTGCTTGGGCATACCGTTACAGATACTGCCGCATTTCCTGCGTCATTCGCTCTTCAAGATTTATCAGACGTTTTGCTATATCTTTTGACTTGTCATCCGCATTACTGTACTGATTCAAGTATTTATTTAGATTCTTCACTCCCATGTTACAGCCGTCTGTCATTATATTTGCTATAGTCTTATCCGATTCGTTCATCGCTATCATCATGTTTGTCTTTATCCATGACATCCCTTTTGCAACAACACCCGGTTCCTTTATATCGGCGCCCATTTTTACCAACTCGGTTTCTGTTTCTCCCTTCAATGTTTCATGCTCCGTCTTAAATTCATTTAACTTTTGTTTCATAGTGTCGCTCTGAGCATTATCCATCACTTCATCTATGGCGCTGACTCCCATTTTTATACCCGAATCGCATTCTCCTAACAGCTTCAATGTGTCTTCTTTATTCATTTTCAGTCCTCCTTGGTGTATTTTCCTTATTTTATCCAATATTTTATGAATTATTAAACTATGTCAAAATCACGCCTTTTTTACGTCAAAAAAAAGCCTTGTTTTGCTGTAAGAACTCTAATATAATTAGCTCAAACAGAGAAGGAGGCCGTATTATGATAAAGCTCAACAACCAGGAATTATATGACAAAATAAACGCGTGCTGGATAGGGAAAAATATAGGCGGCACTATCGGTACACCTTATGAAGGAAAAAGGGAAATATTAAATATAACAGGATTTTCGACAGAGCCGGGAAAGCCGCTGCCAAATGACGACCTTGATTTACAGCTGGTGTGGCTGAATGCTCTTTATGAGCAGGGACCTAAAAATATAGATTCCAAAGTTCTGGGTGAATATTGGCTCAGCTACATAGGACCGTGCTGGAACGAATACGGTATATGCAAAGCCAACATGCAGGACGGTTTTATCCCGCCTATGTCGGGCAGTGTTTTAAATGAAGACTGGAAACATTCAAACGGTGCATGGATACGTACAGAGGTATGGGCATGCTGTTTCCCGGCAATGCCGGAAATAGCCATAAAAATGGCTTTTGAAGACGCAAGCGTTGACCATGGCTTCGGCGAAGGTACATATGCGGCTATTTTTGTCGCCGCAATGGAAAGCGCTGCTTTTGTCAACAGCAACATACATGATCTTCTTGATATAGGCCTTTCAAAAATACCCGAAAGCTGCCGTGTCTATAGAAGCGTTAATCTTGTTATTGATTGCTTTAACAAAGGTATGGACTGGAAAGACGCAAGAAACGCCGTTGTTAAAGACTCTGAGGATCTAGGCTGGTTTCAGGCTCCGGCCAATGTGGCGTTTGTAGTTCTGGGTCTTCTTTACGGCGGCTGTGATTTCAAAAAGAGTATGCTGTATGCAGTAAACTGCGGCGACGATACAGACTGTACCGCGGCAACGGTAGGCGCTCTGCTGGGTATAATGTACGGTAATAAAGGCATACCTGATGACTGGCGTGCTTACATAGGTGATGAAATACAGAGCATTTGCATACGTCAAGAAGTCAGCCGCTACCCCAAGACCTGCACGCAGCTGACAGATCTTATAATAAGAATACTTCCTGTCACTCTTAACTCCTTTTTAGAGTTCAGACCGGTGTATGAAAAAAGGCATACCTTAAATCAGGTTATGCTGACTGATGACAAAACGGATCTTTCCGAGTTGGATATAAATAAATGGAAAGGCTGTGATTTTGCCTTAAGTCTTGCCAAGCGCTCTCCCTACTCTATCACCACTGAATGCATGTTTGCCGATGCTACAGTCGAGCTTGATTCAGCGCCGTTTATACAGCCATTTGCAACAATCAGCGGCAAGATCACAGTAAGACATAATATAAAAACCGGCGATCAGATGCACCTAAATGTAAAATGGTATCTGCCTGAAGGGTTTACTGTCGACTGTCCTAAAAACCTGCTGATGAATTTCAGAACCGGAAAAACCCAGAGCAGTATCTGCAAATTTACAATAACAGCCGGCGAAACAGTTCAAGCTAACAACGATATTCTTATCCAGATAAAATGCCCCAACAGACCCACATCAATGTTTTTGCCTTTGCATATAATGGGATAAAAAACAAACCTCCGTTTCGGAATATCATCCGAAACGGAGGTTTTGATCTATTATTTCTAAAGCTTTTTTCTGTGGTCATCTTATTAAAAGATAACGCTTGTGTTGTAAACACCGTTACATATTACGGTTCAACATGATCCAAAGCAAATATGCGATTACTGCTGAGAATAAATTTCAAGCAAACGCTGTGCATCCTGCTCATCCTGCGAGCTGACATCGAGATTGCCGTCGCTGTCAATCGGGAAAATACCCAATCCTCCGACTATTTTATAGTTTTCGGTGTCGCCCTCAACAACAGACGGTCCTGCTGTTAAGAAAAGCAGATACTGTTTACCCTCTTGAAGCTCAGGATCGTTTGAGCTCAGATTTCGGTCATCGGTCTTTCCGCCGATACGGCGTACACGAATATCGCCCTGCGCATCTCCTTTTATAACTCTTTCACAGCTTACCACTTGATCCGTAAACAACGTGCCTATTACATTTTCTTCTTTGGTTTGGTCAGGAACTACAGTAAATGACTTCCCGTCATACTTACCTACAATAATTATATCTGCATCATCATACAGCTGATCAGCAGTCATCTCTATATTCAGCAAATCTATGCTCTCTACTATATCTCCCGACTGAGATGTCTCTTTATCATTATTATCCTCTCCGCCGTTCTGCTGATCGCTATCTTTATTCTGCTCCTTTTGGTCAATTATATCCGACTGTGAATTTTTATTGCCGGATTCATTTTCCTGATCAGTAAAGCCTGTTGTTGTTTCCGGATCTGTTGATACATCATCCTTTGCGTCAGTTTGATTTTTACATGCACATACAGTCAGCAACATTAGAATTACGGTAAACAATATTAACAGCTTTTTTATGCTTTTCATATCTTACCACCTTATATTTATTCTCATTTGACTTTTTAGAACATTGGAATCTCCTTCTTTCTATATATAATTACACTCTTATTATAGTTTAGAAAAAAACGGATTGCAATATTAATATTAAAATTTAATTATTTTTGTCACAATGCACAAAAAAGTAAGAATATATATGCAGTATATAAAAAAATTTTGGTTATAAATCATATATACGCCGCCTTGTTCAGGCGGCGTATATATGAAGCAGAATACAAGAGCTATTTTTTGACTGCAATACCGAAATTGTTGAGCAGCGCTATTGCGAAAATGACAAGAATTATACCGACAGACGAGACGACACCGGGGATTTCATGAAAAACAACCATTCCGGCAACAGTCGCCACCATAGGTTCAGTTGTTGCCATTATCGAAGCCTTTCCGGCATCGGTATATTTAAGCCCAAGGGTGTAAAGCAAAAACGGAATCACGGCTGTTACAAGTCCCATCAGCATAGTAAGCAAAATGCTTTGCAAACCAGACTGTGAAACTTTAGTCACAATCGTAAAGGGATTTATTACAAACAAAGCTGATGCAGCCGCAAATATAAACGCCCACAATGTTACTGTATAGGGAGAATACTTTACAAGAGCTTTCTTTCCCAGAATACTGTAAGATGCATATGTAATTCCTGCCATCAGACCATAAAACAGGCCCAGAGGCGTCACACGGCCTC
>CALXGU010000157.1 GCA_944387905.1 uncultured Clostridia bacterium | reverse complement strand
ATTGATAGATGATCTCAATCTCTCCGCTTTCTCCGGAAAACATGGGGATGGTCATGTAGCCCACCTGGGGTACAAAATCCTCGGCGTTGTCTGCCACCCTGCCAAAGACCGCAACCTCAGAACCGTTGACGAACACGCGGCTGGCATAATCCAGCGAAAAACCGCAAATGGTGTAATACTGGTTCGGCTGTGCCAAGATCCGCAGGCGGTGGGTTCCATAGGGGGTATCCGAGGCAGATTCTTCCGGACCGGCTTTCTCCGCTGCCGCTCCGGAGGCAAAATCTTCCGATGTATACAACGCCACCGGGTAGAAATCCCACGCGTTGGCTATATTGAGAACGCAACCCGAAACGTCGGCGTTCCGGATATACAGCACGCCGTCCTGCGGTGTGATTTTCTGAATATGGTAAGTTCTTTGGGAAAAAACAGCCTGAAGCAGAAACACGCTCAAAACAACAATGGCAACCGGCAAAAGCCAGTACAGCAGCTTTTTACCTGTGTGGTCAGACCGCAAGGCAAGCCCTCCTTCCTATTGTGTTTATTTCTTATTTTACTTTATCATATAAATGAGTCGACCTGGGAAGCCTTACAAAATTGTAAGGCTCGTCTTTCTTTTATCGGAACCGTTTTCTCTTTTATAGCTGTCAATTTATAGTCTTTGCCATGTCTTACTGTCAAATCATTTAAGGACTTTCATGCTTCTTTTTTCAATTTACGCTAAAACCATCTGCTATTTTGCATGGTTTTATTATACTCTCTTTAAAATATTTTTGCAATGAAACATCGGTAACTCTTATCCTTTTCGGAACACTGCCATAGCATTGGCAATAACAGATGTCTTTCTTTTTCCCTTTGTTTTGCTGTGTTATTATAATAGCCTTCGCCCTGCAATCCGTCCAACCGAGGAATAAGAACCGGATGTTCTGGCTTGCCAGCATGGAATTTATACTTCACACGGCCTAATTTTCGGAAAGCAGTTTGTTTTTGCAGGCGATAATTGTTTCCTTTGTTAAGGATACACTAATTAAAAAAGTAACTTATGTCTATGAATCCGGAAGGGAGAGTGAACCGCTGCCCCGATTTATTCATTTCGGTATGTTTACATACTCCGTCCTGTTCGGAGAGGAATGTCAAATTAGATTCTTTATCTATCCTTTCTCTCTGCGCTTGTATGATACGGATGTGGACAGCCTCAACCGTATCCAGCAGCGGCTGATGGATTTGACAGACGAGGCACCGGACAATCTTTACTTCGCAACGCTGTCAAAACCTTTATCGGACAAACAGGTGGAGATGGACAAATATGCCGGATACCTTTTCTGCGGAGAATGAGGTAGCCGGTTATATCTGCACAGAGGACAACCGGAAGAATTTTATGCAATGGCAACTGCTGCGGGTATTTATTCGAAGGATCGAGGTATACGAGAAACCGGAAAAGTATTCCCGCACTTGCGGAAACCCAATTGTTATTCACTATGCGTTCCAGTTACCCGAGCAGAACGGTATGCCCGCTATTGAAGTCCTCGCACGTCCCACAGCAATGACTGCTTAAAAAGCAGTACCCGGAAAGCATTCTGCTTTCCGGGTACATACTACATACATTCTCCGTTAACGATATCCCGCGAATATATGCGGCGGTTTTTTGCTGTATTAAACTATGATGTCAGCCTCTATCAGACCGAGCAAGACTTGAATAAAATCATTATCCTGCTTTCGAGTACGTTTTTTTGGACCTTTAGTTTTTGATCCTGCGCGTCTGGCTTTGGCGCTTTCATGTCTGGACATTAGCAATGAGTCTATATTTTCATCTGTGAATAAAAGTCCGTTTTGATTTATGACCCTGGCGCCTTTTGCAATACAGACAGCCGCAAGACCATAGTCCTGGGTTATTACTATATCATTGTTTTTTATTATACCTGCAAGTATAAGATCCGCACTGTTTGAAGCGATATCAACAGTAATTATTCTGCAGTAATCGCTTTTGTAGATATGAGCAAGATCACATACAATGGTGCAGGGTATACCGTATTTTTCAGCGATCCCAGCTGTTATATGCACTACCGGGCAGCCGTCTGCATCGATATAAATGTTCATATCTTTTTTATGTATATTTGTCTGCTTTCGTACTGACCGATAAACATATTGAACGGTAAGCCTGTGTTCATAATGGTTTTGCCTGAAAGCTGCAGATTGTAATCATCGATAAGATACATCGAATTTTCATCAAGTCCCTTTGGTTTTAAATATACAGTATGCTCCTGCGGAAACGCCTCAAGTGTCACTGCTGTAATAAGACATTCGCTCTTATCCTTTGTTGCATGCTCCCATGCGCAGTATCCGCTGTCTGAGAACGGGCTCGTAAGTCTGTAATAGTCACCGAAGGTTATAATATCGTAATATTTTTTGAAGAGCTTTGTATAATCGGCGCATTCCTGTTTTTCCTGATCTGTCATTTTAGTGGTATCCAGCTCATATCCGAAAGTTCCGGACATAGCTACAGCCGCACGTGTCTTAAAGCTTACGGTCCTGCCGGTTTTTTTATTCGGACATGCTGAGACATGCGCACCCATTGATGACACGGGATATGCAAATGAAGTGCCGTATTGTATTTTTGTTCTCCACACGGCATCTGTCTGGTCGCTGCACCAGATCTGGGGCTGATAGCAGAGCATGCCGCCGTCAAAGCGTCCGCCGCCTCCGGAGCAGCCTTCAAATAATATATCCGGATGTGTGAGAATGATATTATCAAGTAAATCGTAAAAGCTGAGCACAAAACGATGAAAGATCTCGCCCTGATGACGGCTGTCAGACAATATACTGTATACATCGGTAAGATATCGGTTGAAGTCCCATTTGACATATTCGATATTATTATTGTCAAGGATATCGTTTATTGATTTTATCAAATAATCCCGTACATCTTGACGGGTAATGTCAAGGACAAGCTGATTTCTGCATAGAGCGGGACGGCGTCCGGGTATTTGCAGCACCCAGTCAGGATGGCTTCTGTAAAGATCGGAATCCTCGTTTATCATCTCAGGCTCAAACCACAGACCGAACATAAGTCCTGCGTCGTTTATCTGTTTTATCACGTTGCAGAGTTTGCCGCCCATTTTCCGGCTGTTTACCGTCCAGTCACCCAGACCCGCTCTGTCATTGTTTCTGTTTCCGAACCAGCCGTCGTCCAGAACAAACAGATCTGCGCCCAGCTTTTTGCCCTCCAGCGCGATATTCACTATTTTTTCGCCGGTAAAATCAAACCTTGTGGCTTCCCAGTTGTTTACCAGTACAGGACGGCGCTGTTTCATGTATTTGCTTTTGCAGGCGTTTTCTCTGAATACATCGTGGAACTGATGTGTCATTACCGCAAATCCCTCGGATGAGTATGACAAAACAGCCTCAGGAGCAGTAAAGCTATCCCCGCTTCCGAGTATAAATTCAAATTTTTCCGGATTTATACCCATTACAAAGCGTGTCTGATTGAATTGATCTTTTTTGGCTGAGCATAAAAAGTTACCTGTATAGAGCAGTGCTGCTCCGTAGCATTCACCGTAATCTTCAGTCGCGTTTTGATCACAGAGTATAACAGACGGATTATGCTCATGTCCGGGTATACCTTTGGCGGAACTGATTTCGCACTGAGCGTGTGTCACATGCTGGCGTTCTGTGAGTCTCTCCAAATATGGATGTCCGTAAAAATGTATAAAGTCAAAGCCGCCGCGTCTGAAATCAAGATTAAAGGACATTACACGTCTGAGTTTTACCTGCATACTGCCCTC
>CALXGU010000156.1 GCA_944387905.1 uncultured Clostridia bacterium | reverse complement strand
CTGGTTCCAATCCAGTCGTGCGCGCCAGATAATATATTTTTGCGGAGGCATAGCTCAGCTGGTTAGAGCGCACGCTTCACATGCGTGAGGTCGCGGGTTCAAGTCCCTCTGTCTCCACCACGTCGGAGCAAAGTTCGCTTTGCTCCGGCTTATTTTTTGTTTGCGACAAAAAATAAGCCATCCATCCGCTCCCTTGCTCCTCCTTTTTCGCAAAAAAGTCACGCTCGGCGTGCCTGTTCGGTTGCAAGCGCCCTCAAGACGGCTCGCTGTCGCTACCAACTTTTTGCGAGTTACGGGAGTTTAACTCCCTTCTCCCAAAAGCCGAAAGTATCTTTTTCATAGTCCTTAAACAGCAACTTGAAGCTGCACACAGATCGCGTACCGTTATGGTGCGCGATTTTGCTTTTCCCGCGCGAACTTACTGATGTCTTTTTTGTAGTTAACAGACAGCGTGACGCTGGACCCGATTTTTGCGGGTTCAGCGTTATTATTTGTTTTTAAAATGCTTAAAGCAGCCCAATGACAGTAAAGTGTCATTGGGCTGCTTTTTATAAAAGGTATGTTAATTAAGATCAATATTTTTAATGTAATTTCACGATATACTATAAAAATATAATAGTTTCGGTTATAATGTAAAATTTAGTTATGTAATACAATTTTGTCTTGCTGTTTCTGTTAAATATTACGTATAATATGTTTATTATTTTTATTGAAATAAAACAATTTATATGTTATATTTAACATAACATATTATGGAGGTGTTTTTATGAAGAAAATCATCAGCGTTGTTGCCATGTTGACAATTATGTTTTCCTGTTTTTCAGCATATACGGTATTTGCATATGATGATATATCTGATGTTGAAGATATAGATCCTGCGGATTTTAATTTTCCGGTAATTTCGGTTACGACTGAAAACGGTGCACCGATATTAGATAAGACGAATTACGTCAACTGTACGGTATCGGTGTCCAACACCTCTGACGAATACACTCTTGAAGAAACTGTAGCGGGTATACGGTTTCGCGGAAACTCGACATTGAATTATGCTGACAAAAAAGCATATAGAATTAAATTTGATAAAAAGCAGGATCTTTTTGGTATGGGCAAGGCAAAAAGCTGGGTACTTCTTGCCAATGCGTTTGATAAGACAATGGTTAGAAATGCTATTGCGTTTGCGGTTGCTCAGCAGTTGGGTCTGGAATACACATCTTTGTATCAATTTGTAAATGTGTATTTGAACGGAGAGTGCCTGGGTCTATACCTGTTGTGCGAACAGACTCAGACAGGGGAGACCCGTGTAAATATTGAGGAAGACGAAAGCGGAAAGGTCGATACAGGTTACCTTATTGAGTTTGTAGGCAACGGTGATACATCAGAGGACGCATATTTTGATGTCGTTGATGTTGACCCGTCGTTATTTGCTGATGGAGTCACGGTAAATTGGCGCAGCAATGTAATGAAATTTATTATAAAAACACCGGAAAAAGAATTCTGTACGCCTGATCAGATAGCGTTCATTTCGGAATACGCCAATAGCTTTAATAAAGCAATACTAACACACGATTGGACAGCTTTCAATGAAATGTGTGATGTTGATTCCTTCGCGAAATTTTTTATTGTTAATACAGTATTAAACAACGGTGACGGAGGATATCAAATTTACTTTTACAAGAAGGAAAACGGAGGCAAGGTTTATGCCGGTCCTATCTGGGATTTTGATCAGAGCTCTGCAGCTTCTGTACAGTGCACCACAGGCTATACAAAATGGTATTACGGCTCGTCAAATCCGTGGTTTGACTCGTTTATTGTATGGGATGAATTCATGGAGCTTGCAAGACGCTATTATGATGAGAATATCGACCAGATAAAGGTAATTGTTGATTATTATACAAATGTTTTATATTATGAAAATGAATACGATTTTCATGTGAACGATGTTATTTGGAACAGTGTAACAGATGATTATTGGCGAATAACGGACGAGGTGTCTGAACTTAAGACATATGAGGAAAACTTCAATCATTTAAATCAATGGTTTGTCAACAGAATATCATGGCTTGACGGTGCGTATCATGATTTGGGTGAGTATGCATATAATAATGACGCCACCTGTATAAGCGATGGTACGGAAAGTGCGGCTTGTAAAGACTGCGATTATGTCAGTACCAGACCTGTTAAAAATACCAAAGACCCGACAAAACATATTTTTACGGACTATGTGTATAACAATGACGGCACATGCTTTATCGACGGTACGATGACAAGGATTTGCACGTTATGTGATACAGAGGAAACAATTACGGATCCTCAGCACAAAGCGCCGGGGCATCACACGTTTTCCGAATATATATATAATAACGATGCCACTGATACGGCAGATGGAACTAAAAGTGCTGTATGTACAGTCTGCGGATATGTCGATACAGTTCCCGCTCCCGGCACTAAGCTTCCTGAAGCTATAAAAGATTCATCTTTAGTATTTACAGATGTAAAGTCTGATTCATGGTATAAAGAATATGTTGACCGGGCTTATTCATATGGTTTGCTTTTGGGCATGACAGAGACAGAGTTTGAACCGGGTACATATCTGACCCGCGGAATGTTTGTGACAGTTATTGCAAGGGTCGCCGGTATAGACACAGATAAAAATGATGTTGAAACTGTTTTTGTCGATGTCAAGACAGGCAAGTATTATGCCGGTGCTGTAAAATGGGCATATGAGAACGGTATAGTGGACGGCATGAGTGAATATGAATTTGAACCTGAGCTGAATATTTCGCGCGAACAAATTTGTACAATGATTGTCAGGTTTGCTCAGGCATGGGGTATAACGCTGAAAGAGGATAGTGATGAATTAGTATTCAGTGATCAATCACAGATCCATGATTATGCTGTAGATGCGGTAAATAAATGCCAGCTTGCAGGCATTGTAAACGGCACACAGCAGGATGGTGTCATAATGTTCAACCCCAGAAGCAACGCAACAAGAGCGGAAGCCGCTAAAATATTGTCGGTATTCTATTCCGATTATATCAAATAATCAAAAAGCTGACCTTGATCAAGGTCAGCTTTTTTATGGATTGCATATTTTACAAGGCTCATATCCGTTCTGTATAAGAGCATCTCTGGTACCGTGGTATTCGCTTCTGTTTTGCTGTGATATTTGTTCCGACGAGCCGCATTCCGGCAGATGAAATTTTTTTGTATTGGTATTCAGTATATAGGTCGTTTCATTATTAGCTGCTTCTGAATTTTGCGCGCTATTATCGTCTGCTGTTCTGCTTGCGCCTGTCAAATAATCGATTTGGATCCCGGGCTGACAGTTATATATGTAGACGTTAAAGCATATACCGTCGCCGTTGTCCTCTATTGAATATGCCTCCATCTGCACTCCTCTTGCGACCAGTTCCTGATCATAAAATATCGGTGTCACACGGAATAACACATGGTTATCGGTTTCTTTGATATAGTCAGCAACCATATTTTCAAAGGGAAGCATACCTTCTGTATTCATAAAGCGGGTGCCTGTTATCAAATTTTTCACATTCGTGTTTTCGCCTGTGAGCTGAAATCCTATGAGATGGCAGCGGTTATATAAATATCTACCGTCTACGATATCATATTTTACAGTATGCCAGCCGCTGGGTTTGATTTCACCTATACTTTCTCGTTCTTGAGTGGGCATCAGATCTTTGCCTATACAAGCCATAGCGTATCCGCATCTTCCCAAGCTGTCAAGATCACTGTATTTTTCATATGATGAGGTCGTTAAATCTTTATCTGAGAACGAGGGCTGATTATTATTTAAAAC
>CALXGU010000155.1 GCA_944387905.1 uncultured Clostridia bacterium | reverse complement strand
CAAAGCCTTCGTCGTACTCAGTCTGAAATTCGCGAATTCACCGACAAATGCACGTCCCAGCTGATACAGAGGAAACACATTTTTAAAGCTCTGTCCTATCTGCTGCGCATTTGTTATGATCATACCTATGTATTTATTTATCTGAGAATAACTCCATATATAGGCCGCAAGAAACACAAGCGATAACGCCACCGTAACTGCGCTTTTGTTTCTTATTCTTGCCGATATCAGCGCTACAAGCCAGCCCAGTAAACATGAAACTGACAATGCGAATAGAGGCAGCACAATCAAAAGTACCGCGCCGAAAAATGAAAAACCGTATTCCCGGCAATATACTACAAGAGACGGTACAAGTATAAGCGCCTCAAAAAGCAAATTCTGCAAATACAGAATAAGCATGCGTGAAAACAGGATTATGCCCGGTTTTACAGGCATGGAAAGTAAAAGCTCATTATCTTTTGCCTCATAAAGCTGACTCTGCGTTGCAAATACACTGAATATCACCGCAAAAGCCGTCGCAAACAATGCCATGAGTGAAAAATACAGCCAGTCAAGTCCTGCGCTTACCAACGGACTGCAGAGTGTAATGCTGAGCGAAAAAAACATAAACCCGAAAACGGCCAAGACATAAATCATTAAAACGCTGTAAAGAATTATGCTGCCCTTTGAACGCTGTTTGCCGGATTTTGTGCTTTTAAACAAAAACGACATTAATTCAAGCGCCTGCTTTTTTATAAGAGCTTTAAGCATCGTCTTCCTCCAGTTCCAAAAATACGCTCTCAAGCGAGCTGTCTCCGCGCACCTCATCCATCGGCCCGGATTTTATAAGCTTGCCCTCTTTTATTATCGCTACCTTATCGCATAGTTTTTCTGCGACTTCAAGAACATGCGTTGAAAAGAATATTGCACCGCCGTTATCACATATCCCTCGCATTATCTGCTTTAACGAATGAGCGGCAACAGGATCAAGGCCCACAAACGGCTCGTCCATTATAACCAGCCGCGGCTCATGTATCAGCGCGGATATTATCGCAAGCTTCTGCTTCATTCCGTGAGAATATGCGCTTACAGGCTGAGCCAGATCCTGCGTAAGAGAAAATACATCAGCATATTTTTCTATAAGCTCTGAGCGCTTTTGCTTTGACACCTTGAATATATCCGCTATAAACTGCAGGTACTGTATTCCTGTCATAAAATCATACAGATCCGGATTGTCGGGTATATATGCTATCTTGGATTTACAGGCAATAGGATCTTTTTTGATCGAAATTCCGTCTACCAGTATTTCTCCGCTGTCAAAATCCATTATTCCGCAGCAGGCCTTGATCGTTGTTGTCTTGCCCGCGCCGTTATGTCCTATGAATCCATACACCTCCGAGGCCTGTATATGCAGCGATAAATCATCAACCGCAAGTTTATCGCCGAATGTCTTTGTCAAATTATTTATTTTCAGCATTTTCTGTCCTCCTACTGCATTCTTGTATTATTATAGCAGTACAATACCTCTTTTTCAAGAGATTTTTTGTTATTACACAAAAACCATAAATTTTGTTTTATTCATTATAAAAGTTTTAAATAATTTTACATATAATATGTTTATTGTTTGCAATTAATGTTATACAATAATAATGTAAATTGTTAGTTGACTGATTTTTGTAAACCCGTGCATGATAAAGTATAGAATTGTGATAGTTTACGGAGGTATGATAAAATGGAAAATATGTATATAATAACCGGTGCTAACGGTTTTTTGGGCAACAATATCATACGTCAGCTCAATTTGGCCGGTAATGACCGCATACGTGCGCTGGTTCTGCCTGATGATGATATAAAATCTTTGCAAGGTCTGCGCTGTGAGATCTATTACGGTGACGTTACAAAGAAAGAGACGCTTGATAAAATCTTTGAGGATACAGAAAATTACACCGTTTTCGTAATACACTGTGCCGGAATAGTCTATATAAAGACCAAATTTATCCCGCAGGTATATGATGTAAATGTAAACGGCACGAAAAATATAATTGACAAAGTCCTGCAGATAAACGCAAAACTAATTTATGTCAGCAGCGTCCATGCGGTAACTGAAAAACCGGACGGCATGGTGATGACTGAAATGGACAGATTTGAGCCTGACAAGGTAGTAGGACAATACGCCAAGACGAAAGCCGAGACAGGCAATTATGTACTGGATATGGTCAAGCAGAAAAATCTTAACGCGTGTATCGTTCAGCCGTCCGGTATGATCGGACCGTATGATTTCGGATCAAGTCATCTGACTCAGCTGATTCTGGATATGGCTGCCAGAAAACTCAAGGCCGGAGTCAAGGGCGGATATGACTTTGTTGATGTTCGCGATGTGGCATGCGGTATAATAAACGCCTGTGAGTACGGCAGAAGCGGACAGTGCTATTTATTGTCTAATAAATATATAAAGGTAGATCAGCTGCTCGATATTATAAGCGATGTGATGCACTACAAAAAAATCAAATCAACTATACCTATGTGGATAGCAAAATTAACAGCTCCTATGGCTGAGTTGTACTATTCGATTCTGAAGCAGCCGCCGCTTTACACAAAGTATTCGCTCTACACATTGAGTTCTAACGCAAACTTTTCAAACGAAAAGGCAAAAAAGGAGCTGAAGTTTGTAACTCGGGATATCAAAGATACCGTCTCTGATACTGTCATTTGGCTCGAACAGAGCAAAAGAATAACTCTGGTGCCGAAAAAATCTATTAAGATCAAGAAACTGACAAAGCAAAAAGCCTCCAACCGGTAAAAATCAAACAGACGCAGATATTATTTGCGTCTGTTTTTCTTTATTAATAAGACTGCCTTGCCCTATGATGTTACGCACAAATATAAAGATACAAAATACGCCGATTATTATCAAGCTTCAAAAACACCAAAAACAGAACGCACTCAGATTCGTATCTTTACGATCTGTAAAGAGTAATAAATGATATCAATAAAATCGATATGGTAATAAAACATAAAAATACCGGTCATAAACAAATCAGGCCGGCGTCACACCGGTAAGCGTTGACAAAAAAGCCCGTTCTAAAGACGCGAGCACCATATTATATAAAAAAGAAGAGCCACGAACGCGAATTGCGTGTCGAGGCTCCGACTGGAGCAGATGACGGGAATCGAACCCGCGTGTTCAGCTTGGGAAGCTGACATTCTACCATTGAACTACATCTGCATGCATAAAATAATAGCACAATTTTTGGGGCTTGTCAATCAGAGGTACGCTTATTTTATTATAGCTATTGCTTTTTTTTACAAGAAAGGATAAAATAATAAAATAAGAAATTACGGAGGACGGTCATGAGAATTGTAGTAAAAGTAGGCACGTCTACGCTTGCGTATACGACTGGTAATCTGAACATTCGCCACATGGAGATAATGTGCAAGGTTTTAAGCGATATAAAAAATGCGGGATATGAAATCATTCTGGTTTCTTCCGGAGCAGTAGGCATGGGAATGGGCAAGCTGTCGCTCAGCCGCAGACCTCAGGAACTGGCTCTTAAGCAGGCCGCAGCAGCCGTTGGACAATGCGAGCTAATGTATACTTACGATAAGCTGTTTTCGGAATATAATCACACTGTGGCGCAGATCCTGGTAACAGCCGAGGATATCAACGACAAGAGCCGACGTGAGAATTTTATCAATACTGTCGCCAAGCTGATAGAACTGGGCGCTCTGCCGATAATTAATGAAAACGACAGTATTGCCACAAGTGAGCTTGTGATAGGCGACAACGATACTCTGGCGGCGATCGTCGCTAAAAGCATAAACGCGGACCTGCTCATCAGATCGG
>CALXGU010000154.1 GCA_944387905.1 uncultured Clostridia bacterium | reverse complement strand
CCATTGCCATCTTTTAAATAAAGCGTACCCCAACCCATGCGGTTACGCTTGATGTCCAGCTCCACCCGCTGCCAGGGGGTGCAGTCCACCTCCGGCGGCCAGGGAGCGGTGGAGAGGAGAAAGATACGTCGGAGGCTTACATAGGAGCGCCGGCAGACAAGAAGAAGGGAGGGAAACAGAATGGCTGATATCTCACAGGAAGTTGAACAGCTCCGCAATGCTGAATATGGAGAAGAAGTGCGTGGAGCTTTTATTTCCTGCATGGAAAAGATCAACAAAGACAACGAGAGCTACAAGGAAATCAAGGAATCTGTGGATGCTTCTGCGGAAAAGGTTGAACAGCAGGTGGAGGAAATCGACACAAAATCTGAGTCAAATTTTCAGATTTGCGAAAATGGTTTTTTCACCCCAGAATCAGGGGTAGGGGGGGTACAAAAATCTTTGCAACCCAAAATTTAAAATCGAGAGAAAATTTTTCGAAAAAATTTTTTAAAATTTCAAGTTGAAATTCTTACCCCGGGAGGTACTTAAATGAGATGCAATGAAAAAGGCGGCTTTTACACCGCCTTTTCTTATAATTTTTCCACCATGTCTAAATATTCATCTGCCAGTCTGCCGAGTTCCGGGAAATAGCTCACAATATCAAGTGCGTATTTCGGCGGATGTCCTAACTCTTTCCTGTAAATCTCGTTCGCCGCATCAAGGTTAAACTCTTCTCCCAGCCTAACAAGAATATGATGATATAAATACGACAAGGAAATATCCAGTTTTTCAGAAATCCTGTTCATCCTGCGTCTGTTCCGCTGATACCAATTCGGATTCCTCGGTACTGGCGTACTGCTCGTCCTAAAAGGAATTTTCTGAGTTGTATTAGTAAAAATATCACGCTCCTGTTTTGCCTTAAAGTATGTATTGACAAGCTGACGCTGAACGCTCCATGATAAGTCGTCATTAAAAGACTTTGATATAAGCAAATATCCGCTTTCTGTTAAAATGGTAATTCCTCTATTGGGAACGGATATATTACTAATGGGTAAAATTGTCTCATTAGAAATTTCTTTTGTTAGAAAGAAGTAATCTTCTCCCTCGATAAAACGTTTCTTGTTCCTGTTGAAATTTCTTCTTGCAGTCCCCGATTTGTTTCCGTGCGCATTGTCAATGTCTTTGAATGTAACCACTCTCTGACCGTTATATTCCCTGATCTGCATTTCGGTATTTTCAATCGTTACAACGTCATTCACAAACAACACCTCCAATCTCTTTGAAGATGTCTTCTACAATAATGCTGATATATTGCAAAACGTCTGTACGGTCAATCTGGTTTACCATATCAAGAATTTCTTCACGATAATCTTTATATTCATCTGTATGCTTATTCATTTACATCACCGTCCTCTCTGGCAATGTCTGAAACAAATACATAACAAGACTGTATGATTTTCGGATTTTTCAGCTTTAATATTAAATCTATTAGCTTTGCCCTATAATCAGTTTCTCCATAGATTTCACGGTCTTTTGTCCATTCGTGAATAAACGTGTGTATCTTTCGTAATATGTCTATGTCTTCCAATTCAAGTATCCATCTAATTGATTCATTCCTGAAAAGTTCAATCCTCAACTGACTTTCAACAGCTAAATTACAATGAGTTCTTAATTCAATTTTTTCTAACTTTTCCCTGTCTTTTCTTAAAAACATAAAAATCTCCTTTCGTGTTTGACAATCACACCAAAAGAAGATATACTTTATGTATCAACCTCCTTTGGTGTGTTGGTGTTCATAAAAAGTAGTAGTCGCTCGCCAAAGTTGTCTACTGCTTTTTATTTTTTAATTTGGCATATACTTCTCTTATACCCTCTCTAATAATATCTGACCGACTTTTCCCTGTTGCTTTACAGCAATATTCAAGAATTTTAACATCTTCATCCGACATTCTTATTCTTGTTTCATGCTTTTTAGGATTATCGGTCGGTCTGCCCGTTCTAGGCGACACCTTATCATCTCCTTTCTTGTGGTGATACATAAATCATAATATACGGTGATACAAAAGTCAAGAGGTTTTTGTAAAATAATAGAGCAGATTTTTACGTTCTGTTTATGCCACTATCCTATTTTGATTTAATGCCGCAAATACTCTGTCTGCGATTTCAAATATTTCATCACCGTATGTTGCAATTAAATCACAGAATAGCTCTTCTTGTTCTATACTCATTATGATTCCATAACTCATCATTGCCGAATGACAAACTTCGTGTATAAGAACCTTTCTTAAAAATTCTCCTTGTAATGCAGAAGAAACATAAATTGTTTGTTCTGTTCTATCACACATTCCGACTGTATAACTCCTGTCCGACCGTCTCAGCATATGGCTGTGAGGCTCTACAAGGCTTATACGCCAATTTAATCCGTTTACTTGAAACATTCTTCCACCTCAAATAAAAAGGGGCTGAAACAGCCCCTAAATGTGTTACATCTTCTGAACAAGAGTGGTCAGTTTTGTCTTAGCAAGTGTACGCTCTTCAGGAGTCATGTCCTTAATCATCTCAGCCATGTCGACTCCAAGGTCAGACATATACTTTTCAAGCTCTTTCATTTTAGCCTGTTTGCTCTCCTGACTGTTATCAGGATGCATTTCTTTTGTCTGCATATAGGAGCGGCGGCTCATTCCGCTTCTTCCCTCTCTGCCGTCACGCATACCGGTGCGACTGGAATTTCCCGTATTTCCGCTCATTCCGGTTTCCGTATAGTACATACGCCCCATATCCCGGTCCATGTCACGGTAATACTCGGGATCGTGCTCACGGTACATCTCCGGTGTCATATGATATTCAATCGGAGTCTCATATCCTCGGCGCGGCATATAGGTTCCACGTCCTTTTGGCGCAAATCTGCCGGTTCTCATATAACGGTAGTTGTCATAATAGCGCCGTCCGTCATCTTCTCCGTACTGTTCTTTAAGCTGTTTCAGCATATGCTTGTCTGCTTCTTCATCCTCGTTGTCTGCCTTTTCCATGGCTTTCGCGATCCTTGCATAGTATTCCGCTTCTGCCGCATCTTTCAGCATATCAGTGGCTTTTCCCATCTCTGCTGTGTTGACATTCTCAATGCCTTTTTCAAACTCGCACTTGATCGCTTCCGCCAGTTTTTCCTCAATGCATCTGATATTTTTAATATGCATAACCGTTCACCTCCTAGCACTCACGCTCAACAATGAGGGTCAAGTTTTCAACCTCGATTGTCTGAGTGTTCGGGTTCACAACCGAAAGATTTACCTGACACTTTCCAGCGCAGATAATTTCCTCGAAAGAAACATTGAAGAAATTTTCTACCGCCGCCGGAGTTACCGTAGCAAGCGAGCTCTGAAGAACTTCTCCATTCAGGGCAAGTGCAAGGGAAATCGGGCCGACCGTTCCGCCTGTCGGGATTGCGATATTCGCTTTTGCATATACCCTGTACCTTGCCGGGTTACAGTCTGTTCCGCTATTTGCCACACAAACAAGTCCTGAACCGCTTCGGTGATTTACACACCTGCTTCTCACAGCATCTTCCGTCAGTAATGCGTTTTGACGGGATTCTACCTGCTGAATAAAAATTGATGTAAATTCTGCCATTTTAATATCCTCCATCTTTAAATATAAAGGGCAAACTTCGTTTTAAAGTCTGCCCTCAGTTTTGTAAGACTGCTAATTAGTAGCAGACATATCCTTTAGTTCGGATAACATACTCAATATTTGGTTTTGGTTTTCTATAATCTTTTCCAGATACTCACGATCTTGTTTCTGTAATTCTGACATAAGGTCATTATTTGTAGCATCTTCCGATACCATGACCATGGTCATAATTTGCAAGAACGTATCAAGTAGTGTAAG